>NZ_JBANLY010000010.1:0-135309 GCF_037046045.1 Rossellomorea sp. LJF3
ACTGGACATGGCGAGGGCCATGTCCAGCCTAGAAACAGGAGAAAAATCTTTTAAAATATCAGAAAACCCCACCTTCGGTTAAAGTGAAGGTGGGGTTTGTCTACAGTCTGAAAGAACTGTTCAGGGAACAGTTCTTTATATATGATAACTCATCTTAGAGGCAGTGGCCGTAATAGGATTTGGATCGACTGAGGCATCTTCCGGTCGTTCTGTGCCTCTTTTAAATACTTGAACATTCTTTTGCCCGCACCAGAGTTTGCAGAATGAATCGTGATTCTTTCTGCAAATAACTGTTTTTCCACCATGTAGTGGACGAGCATTAAACCATTACGAGTCTTACTCTCTAAGTCGTGATCCAGTGAAAGATGAGCGATAGAAAAATTAAGAAGCAGGTCAATACATTCATCGATGTCTTTCGCGAGAATGTACCCTTGGGGACAGTGTCGATAATCATCTAAAAACACATTTACTGTCATTTTTATTCTTCTTTCGTCATTTGACTTAATTTAAGCCTAACAGAGATTGACAAATACTTATATAGGTCGATAGTATGAACATTACCATTATATTTGTAATTTTTTTGTAGGTTTTTGATGAGTAATCTTTATATCATACACTTGTCGTAGAGAAGAAAGTATTATCTTTCCCCCAGTATGTTCAATAACAAATCAGGTCGATCGGTGATGATGCCGTCTGCACCAAGGTTTATGAGTCTTTCCATGGTTTCCCGGTCGTTGACGGTCCAGTAATGTACCTGAAGTCCGATGCGGTGGGCGCCTGAGATCAGAATCGGTTGTGTCAGGTCCAGATTTCCTTCTTGCAGGGGAAGTTGAAAAGCGTCGACACTCGTTTTATAAAGGTTTCGCATGAACAGTTTGTGCAGGATGACGAATTTCTTTGCTTCTTGTTTCCCTCCTTGTGTGGCAACCCTTCCTTTGGAGTAGGCTTCGACTAAATTGATGATGTCCTGGTCGAATGAGGCGATGAGGACTTTATCCTCCATATCGTATTCTTCAATCAGTTTCATTAATTTCCGGACGATTTCGTCTATCCGTTCTTCAGGGTTGTCGTCTTTCACTTCAATATTGATCCTCATATCGGGAAACCGCTGAAACACTTCCTCGAGGGTCGGGACATATATATGTTTTCCTCTGAAGGAGTACTCTCCCTTCAGATCCTGGAAATAGTATGCCGCATCAAGCCGTTGGAGCTCTTTCAATGTGTAATCTTTTACATATCCACGTCCGTCCGTTGTTGCATCCACTGTGGGATCATGAATCGTTACCAAATGGCCGTCTTTGGTAATATGTATATCCGTTTCGATGACATCGGCACCAAGATCCACGGCATTTTGGAACGCTTCAACGGTATTCCCGGGTGCAAGATGTTTTCCCCCCTGATGGGCAATGACAAGGGGACGCTCATTTTCCTTTTGCAAGAAAGGAGGAGGGTTTTCCTTTTCAACAGGCAACCAATACACGATGATGGAAAACAGGACAAAGAAAGCGACCATCATCTCGATTAAGATGAAGCGCTGATTTTTGGACGTTTCGGGTAAATTCGTATTTTTCATCTGCTTTCATCCTTTTAAATAAAGAATCTTATTTTTTATTATAAGTACGACCTTGGATATTTAGGACAATAATGTAAGAGAAATTCAGATTAATATTAAAAGTGGAATAAGGAATAATGATGGGTTTTTACTTTTAAGAGTAAAAAAATTACGCTTTAAACATAAAAATATTGCTTTTAAAAGTAAAATAGATTACCTTATAAAGTAAGGAGGGATTATTACCATGAAAGATCATTTGAGGTTAAATGTTTCATTGCTGCGTAAGCGTGTACCGAATCTCACATCTGCGGCCAAAACGGTGGGATTAAGGCCTGCCACTGTGTCAAATTTATGTACAGGGAAAATATCGGTGGGCCGCGCCGAGGTGAAAACGATCGTGACCCTTGCAAACCTGGCGAATTGCACGTTGGATGAATTAATTATTCAAGGAGGGAAAGTAAGTATGATTGAAACGGGGATTAAACCGCTTGATTTATTTGCGCCCATAGTTCAGGGAGGGACCAACGGATTCGTTGCGAGATCCCAGATCGGCCAATTTGTCGTATTGGCTGAAATGACACAAGTGTTGAAGGAGAAGGGTTATCAAGCCATTTTATTAACTCCGGATCGAACCTATCCCGGTTTAAGTGACCTTGAAGGGTTCGTCGATGCAAAATGCCACACGATCGGGGATGCCTTTGCGGAGGTTTCGCTGGTGGGGGATAAGGAAAGTATTATCTTGTATGTTGATCGTTCGTTTATCGTCTCAGGGGAGCTGTATGAGTTGAGAGAGAGGTTCGAAGCAGAGGGCTATCCGGACATCACGACCATTTTATTTGATCCAAGCGGAGAAGCAGTCGATGAAGATGACCCGTTCGGTCCACTTGATACCTTGTGTTATTTCGACATAGATCTCGCTACCCGTGGTATGTACCCGGCCATTCATCCCGTTCAGTCAACGTCAGTCCTACTCGAAGACGAAGCAATGGATGCAAGCCATGCCGAGACCCATAAGAAGGCAAAGAAAGTGCTGAGACGATATAAAGAAATCCGCGTTTTGATGAATACAATCGGTAAGGATAAAATCCCGGAATCTGATCTTGAGCTGTTCGAAATAGGGGAGAGACTCGAAGCATACTTGAGTCAGCCTTTCTATGTAGCCGAGGAGTTCACCAAGGTGAAAGGACAAAGTGTTCAGATACAGCAAACCATAGGGGATATACAGAAAATACTCCAAGGCCATTACAACCATCTCGCCCCTAAAGACCTCACCTATAAGGGACAATTGAATTAACCTTCTTATGAGGGACGGACCCCGGGCAGGAATGCCGGGGTCCGTCCCTATGACTTTTTTCGTTATTTTATATGTGTTGAGAAAGGATTTACCCAAATTTTGTCGTATGTGTAAAGTAATACTTTTTTCTGGGAGACATTTCGATGCTGATTGAGAAATTATTATTACATGTACTGATTATACTGGCTCCTGTTCTCATTCAAACCTCGCTCCTGGAGAATCACAGGCTGGGGAAATCCCCTGTTTTCGTTGGGGTATTACATGGGGTTGCAGCATTTATGTGTTTGATTTTCGCCTATGAAAGCTTCGGGTTGTATTGGGATTTCAGGTATATCCCTTTGGTGCTGGCGATGTTGTATGGGGGAAGGAAGACTGGGATCATTGTTTTTCTATTCATCTTGGCGGCACGCATCATCAATGGGGGGGACACGGTTGTCTTCGGGTTCATCAGTGCGTTTCTAGCAGGAATCCTGCCATTTTTGATTTCCAATCGTTTCTGGTCATTCCCGCCACGTAAGCGAGTGACATTTGCTGTGTTACTGGGTTTTTGGCCGGCCCTGGTCATGCTCGGCATCCTGCTTTCCTATGCCTTCATATCCGGTGTCCCTGTTTCGGGTAACCGGGAGATGGGGATCTATATTCTCATATTCGGCGGGATCCAGGTGCTGGGTGTGGGACTCGCAGCTCAACTGAATGAATGGATGATTGAAAAGAAGTTAATGCGGGAAGAAATCATGAAGTCGGAGAAACTCAATACTCTTGGTGAACTTGCAGCTTCCATCGCTCATGAAGTGCGCAATCCCCTGACCGTTGTGAAAGGGTTCCTTCAATTAATGAAAAAGCAGGTCAAAGGTGATCATGATGAATATTTGAAGATCGTACTAAGTGAATTGGGAAGGGCTGAGGACATCATCAATGATTATTTGAACTTTGCCAAGCCGGAGCTCGAAAAGGTCGAGAAGATCAATGTCAAAGAAGTCCTTTCAGATGTCACCGTCCTCCTCAATGCCTACGCATTGAAGGAAGGGGTTTATCTTGAGGCAGACTTGAGGGAAGATGGTTATTTATTATCAGATCGGAATAAATTGAAACAAGCATTCATCAATATTATCAAGAACGCCATTGAGGCAACTCCTCCCCAAGGCACTGTCACCATTCATCTGGAAGTCACACATTCACAGGTGATCATCACCGTCACGGATACAGGCAAAGGCATGACGAAAGAACAGATCGCACGAATCGGAACACTATTTTTCACGACAAAGGATCAGGGGACTGGTCTCGGTACATCCGTGTCCATGCGGATCATCGCTGCCATGGGTGGACATGTCCATTACTCAAGCATTGTGAGTAAAGGAACGGTGGCGACGATAAGCCTGCCTCTAAATAATGAAAAACTTGCAAAATTTGATTCGAAGCCTGCAAATGCTTATATAAATAATCAAAACGCTTAGGGGAGGGCTAAGTGTTTTTTTGTTGAGCTTAAAAAAATCTTCAACTCCATTTCCCGTACATACGTTCCATGATAGGATAGAAGATATGAATGATAAATCCTAACGTGCAGGCGACTATGACCGTTCCAATGCCGACAGCCCCATGGAAGACCATGGCGAGGGTGATGGCAATCGCTTCATTTAACAAACGGGAATTGCGCAAGTTCAATCCGAAACGTTGGTGGATAGCCACCATGAAGGTATCCATGGGACTTGAAGGGAGCTTTGCTTGAAGATAAATGGAAATTCCGATCCCGAGAAGCAGGATGCCGATCAAGACTAGAGATAATTGCTGCCCGAATCCAACGGGTTCAACTGTTTTGAGGCCGGCAGTGATCCAGTAATCAACCATCATCCCGATCACAAAGATGGAAAGGGCTGCTAACCACTGAATCCCTTCTTTTAACAGGAGTGCGTTTATGAGGATGAGAATGCATCCATTCATGAAAATGCAAGTCCCGATAGAAAGGTGAAGCAGTGTGGACTCCCCGACGGCAAGTGCATCCCAGGGAGCTGCCCCCAAATCCCCTTTGATAATAAGTGAAACCCCTAATGATAGAGACAGTAATCCAATGCAATAAAAGACGAATCTTGCCTTCATTCTCCCGAATCCTCCGTTCCAAACAGCTTGTCTAATATATATGTGCATCTGAAATCAGTTAGAATCATCATTTTCCTTTTGAAAACTGGAGGTGAAACATCTGTGAAGAAAACCATGAAGGTATCCATCAGGGAGTTAGTTGAGTTTGTTTATAAGGAAGGGAGCATTGATCTGAGATTCCAGTCCCGTTCCTCTATGATTACCGGCACAAGACTCCATCAGAAATTGCAGAAACAATATAAAGAAGGCGATGAGAAGGAAGTCTTCCTGAAAGGGGAGAAAGCAGCCGGTGGTCTCGTCTATCATCTTGAGGGCCGTTGTGATGGCATTCACTATAACGACGGAGAAGTGACTGTTGAGGAAATCAAATCGACGGCAAAAAATCTGGACTTGATTGAAGCAGGAAGCCGCGTTCACTGGGCTCAGGGTGAATGCTATGCTTACCTGCTGGCAAGGGAAAAGGAGCTCTCCCAAGTAAGTGTTCAATTAACCTATATCGAGGTTGAAACAGAAAGAACGAAATCATTTAAGAATACCTATTCCATTGAAGAGCTTGAACGCATCGTGAACGAAACACTGGTCGCGTATACACCGTTTGCCACTGTGATACTGACAAATGAAGAAAATAAAATGAAAAGTATCCCGGATCTGACATTTCCGTATCCTTCTTACCGGAAGGGCCAGAAGAAACTCGCAGGTGCGGTATATAAAACAGTAACCGAATCGAAATCCCTTTATGCCAATGCTCCAACGGGAACAGGCAAAACCATTTCCACCCTGTTCCCTGTCATAAAAGCAATGGCAGAAGGGAACAACAAGTGGTTTTATGTGACGGCAAAAACGATCACACGTACAGTGGCAGAAGAGGCACTCCTTCTTTTGGAAAAAGAAGGTCTGGTACACAGGACGGTTACGATTACGGCGAAAGACAAGATTTGCTTTAAAGAAGAAACGATATGTCAGAAAGAGTATTGTGAATTTGCAAACGGCTATTATGATCGCATTAACGGAGCACTGATTGATATTCTGACCCAGGAAACCATCATCACGCGTCCAATCATCGAATCATATGCGAGAAAGCATAAGGTGTGCCCATTTGAATATTCCATCGACCTTTCCTACCTGGTTGACGGAGTCATCTGTGACTATAACTATATCTTCGATCCGAGGGTTTCCTTGAAAAGAATGAGTGATGAAAGTAAGAGAAAGACGAATCTCCTTATTGACGAGGCCCACAATCTTGTAGGCAGGGGACGGGAAATGTATTCTGCCGCCCTGAAAAAGTCTGCTTTCTTACAAATCAAAAAACGGTATCCTGACCATGAAGGATTGAAGCAGGGAATTTCTGCTGTTAATAAGCAATTTCTGCGGTTGAAAAAAGAAGACGGTGCGGATACCCGGGTGGAATTGGACGGTACATTCGTTGAGTCGATTGTAGGCTTCATCGAAATAGCGGAAAAGTGCCTGGGGGAAACGGGCAGGGAGTGGTCGGAGGAATTTATGCAGCTGTATTTCGATAGCATCAGCTTTGTGAGGATTTCAAACCTTTACTCCGAAGAACATCGCTTTGTCATTGGTCGCAGCTCCCGGGATTTAGAAGTGAAACTTTATTGCATCGATCCCTCGAAGCTTATTAAGCAGGTTACACGTCCGTATCAATCATCGGTATTTTTCTCTGCTACACTACACCCGTTTTCGTACTATTTTCAGCAGCTGGGCGGGAGTGAAGAAGATTATCGATTCCTGATTCCTTCCCCATTCCGGCACAGCCAGTGGCAGGTGGGAATTCACCCGATTTCCACCCGATTCAGGGACAGGGAACGGACCCTTCCCATCATTACGCGTTCCATAGAGGAAACGTTCAATGGGTACAAAGGGAATTATCTCGTCTTCTTTTCTTCTTACTCTTATATGCAGGAAGCGTATGACAGGATGAATAAAGAATCATTGGACGCTAGTGTCCTCATTCAGGAGCCGAATATGAGCGAGAGAGAAAGAGAAGAATTCCTCCAGGAGTTCCGGAGTGATAGAGAACAACCTGTTATCGGTCTGGCGGTCCTGGGTGGTATTTTCTCAGAAGGGATCGATCTGAAAGGAGACCGGTTAGAGGGTGTGATCGTGGTAGGGGTGGGGCTGCCCCAGCCTTCTGTGGAACAGGAAATCATCAAGGATTATTTTAATGGTATGGGAATGAATGGGTATGATTATGCATATGTATATCCCGGGTTGAATAAAGTATTTCAATCAGGAGGCAGGCTTATCCGTTCGGAAGAGGACAGGGGGGTCCTGAAGCTGATCGATGATCGGTATTTGACCCCGAAATACCAGGGTATATTGCTGGATGAATGGAAAGAGTTTCGCATTATAACGTAAAAAAGACCGCTGAAAACAGCGGTCTTTTATCATTAGTTAAAGGAAGGGTCCTTTAACAGACGGTCAAATTCTTCAAGGTGATGAGTTTCATCAGCAATCATATCATCAAGCTTGATGCTGAGCTCAACAAGACCCAATTCTTCTGCTTGTTCTTTACGCTTCTTATAGCGCTCAATGGTATCTGCTTCGGCTTTACGTCCTTCTTCCAGCATTTCCTTCACATTATCCGTTTGTTTAACGGCTGCAGGCGTCGTTGTCGGTTGACCACCTAACGTTTTAATCTTTTCGGCAAGGTATAAAGCGTGACCCTGCTCATCAGGAATTTCCTCTTCAAAGAAAGGTTTTAAGATTTGACGATATAAGCCGCTGACTACAGCAGCGTAGTTAGTGTAAAGAATGACTGCCGCATATTCATTGGCTAAATCTTCGTTTAATCCATCAATCAATTCATGTAATTTTGCTTCATCCATGTAAATACCACCCTTTGCATTGTTGTTATAGAGACTATTTACCCGGGCCGATGTAAAAATAAACATTCCGGTGGGAAACGGATGCCCTTCAAATATTTTGTCTGAAAATGGGGATTCTAATTCTATAAAAGTCAGAGGAGGGATGAGCATGTCTAAGCAGGGTAGGAAGAGTATGGATCAAACTTCTCAACAGCTGGCAAAACAAAAGGCCAAAAACGATGTGGAATTTGCATCTGATACCCAGACGGGAAATACAGAAGGACAAAGTCAGAAAAAAAGCGGCAGACAAGTAAATAAAAAATAATGGACGAATATCTTTTTCATCGAAAGAAAAACCTATATGTAGAACCAGGAGGTGTAAAGGCATGAGAATTGGTGTTGAACAATCCTTAACAAACGTTGTTGAAGCCTTACGGGCACAGGGGCATGAAGTAGTGGAGCTTAAGCAGGAATCAGATGCAAACGGGTGTGACTGCTGTGTCGTGACAGGAATGGATACCGATGTAATGGGTATTCAAAATATAGCGACTCAGGGTCCTGTCATCGAAGCAAGCGGACTGAGTGCCGATCAAATCTGCCAAGAAGTCGAAAGCAGACTGCAATAACTCCAACACAAAAAAGAACAGCCATTGATGGCTGTTCTTTTTTGTAGGGATATTAAAAAGCGTGATGCGCGTATATTTAGATCCACATCCATCACCCAATCTGGGCAAGAGGCTGGTTTCTTAAGTGTTCGCGCAGGAGGTCAGGAGCGGTTAAAAAGATCAGACCATTCCCTTCCAATGTTTTCGGGAAGCCAAGTGGTACTGTCCGCTTAACGAGCTGCGCATATACTTCACATTCAGAAAGTTTCCGGTCAAAGGATGCCTGTTCAAATTCTTTGATCAGGGCTAATGCTCCAGAGATGTGGGGAGCTGACATGGAGGTTCCGCTGAGCTTGGCGTATTTTTCTCCGGGAATGGTCGATAGGATCTGTTCGCCGGGGGCCACCAGGTCAACTTCATTGTTGGAATTGGTAAAGTAGGAAGACTTTCTTTGAAGATCGATGGCGCCGACCGAAATGACTTCATTGTAGCAGGCAGGGTAGGAAAATTCATCAGTGCCGCTATTAGAGTCGCCTTCATTCCCTGCAGCGCACACCACCAGGATATTGGCATCCACCGCTTTTTGAATGGCTTCGTGCAGAGGGGCATAATCTGTTGGCCCTCCCAATGACATGGAAATGATGTCGACCTTTTGCTCGATGGCATAGAGAATACCATTCACGATCCAATCATACTGACCACTTCCACGGCTGCCGGCAAGGACTTTAATCACCAATAAGTCAGCCATTGGAGCTACTCCGATGACCCCATCACCATTTTCGTTTGCGGCAATTGTTCCAGCCACGTGGGTACCGTGTCCGCTGTAATCCGTCACATTATCTTCTACACCTTCATCATCGTCGGTGAAATTTCGGAATCCTTTCACCCTTCCTGTAAGATCAGGGTGGTTCATATCACATCCCGTATCAAGGATGGCTATGGTTACACCTTTCCCTTTATACCCATTTTTCCACATACTGGGGGCTTGGATTAAGTCAACGCCTTTAGGAATTTCATTTGCATCCACAATCATTTCGTCCATGAAATATGGAATTAACCTCATTTCACCTTGCATAGCAATCCCTCCTAAAATAGTGTTGGACACAGGAATAGAAATCAGAAGTTTCTGAAAATATAACATTTTTTGGACAAAATGAAAAGGGATAATAGTAATAGGAAAATAAAACCAATCATATTTTCGTTCACCTTAGCATATAGGGAGGATTAATCCATCTAATTGAGGGGATGAGCGGGGAGGTCGCTCCATTTGGGGAAGAAAATTTAAACAAACGTTTGACTAACGGTGCGAACCCTTGATCTGAAAAGGGTTTTCGGTGTTAAACAAACGTTTGGTTAAAATCAAGGTTCCAGGTTTTTCATCATGTCGCCCCGGATTCCAACATAAAATAGGGTGAAGAAAGGGGGCACACAGATGAATTATTATCAATATGGCTATCCTGCCTACTCCTATTATCGAAATGCTCCGAATATGGCCTACGCTCACATTCAGGGAGGTCCACTCGCTCCAGGGCTTAAAGGATATGTATTTTTTCGGGAAGTGCAAAATGGTGTGGAAGTATTTGCCGAGGTGACAGGTTTACCACCCTATAAAGAAGGAAAGGGTGATCAAAAGCCGATCGGTCCCCACGGATTTCACCTCCATGAAAAAGGGGCTTGTGAAATAGGGGATTCCAATGAACCTTTCACATCTGCAGGAGGGCATTGGAATCCGACCAATCAGCCCCATGGGAATCATGCAGGGGATTTTCCCGTTTTGTTTTCGAATGACGGCTACGCAAAGATGTCCTTTTTCACGAATAAATTCAAAGTGAAAGATGTGATAGGGAAGGGTGTCATCATTCATGAAAACCCGGATGACTTCAGGTCACAGCCTTCAGGAGATGCAGGTAAACGATTGGCGTGCGGAGTGATCATGGGGTATGGAACATCATAAAGAAAAGGGTTGACCCGAGGCTTGGGTCAACCCTTTTGTATGGGAACTAAAACACTCCCAGGACATCAAGCATGACGAATAGTATTAACACCGGCGCCACAAAGCGGATCAAGAAGAACCAGGTTTCAAATAATCCCCGTTTCAACCCGCTTCCCTGCTTTAATTCATCATATAAAGCGGTTTTCTTCATTTTGAGCGGTACAAAGAGAGCTATAAGCAATGATCCGATTGGAAGCAATACATTACTTACTGTAAAGTCGGCTAAATCAAAGATGGTTTTCCCAAACAACGTGATATCACCAAGCACCCCGAAAGATAAAGCTGATGGGATACCGCAAACGAAGATGGCGAGACCGATGATCCACGACCATTTCGTACGCTTTCCGGGGTCCCCCTTCGAAATGACCGAAACGATGATCTCAAGCATCGAGAACGCTGAAGTCAGTGCTGCGAACAAGAATAGCACAAGGAATGCAATGAAGAAGAGCATCCCGAAAGGAAGCTGACTGAACACGGTAGGCAGTACATTAAATAGCAGCACCGGACCAGCGCCAGGCTCCAGGTCAAAAGCGAAGACTGCCGGGAAAATCGCAAGTCCTGCCAGTAATACGATGAAGATATTCATCGCCACGATCGAAATGGCCGAACGGGGAAGACTCTGTGTTTTCGGAAGATATGAGCTGTATGTCACCATCACCGATACCCCGACACTTAACGTAAAGAACGATTGACCCATCGCTTCTAAAATCGTCTGTGACGTCACTTTGGAAAAATCCGGCTGGAGCAGGAATGTAACACCTTCCATTGCCCCGTCAAGGGTCACTGCGCGGATCACTAACAGAATGAAAAGAATAAATAATGCCGGCATCATGATTTTACTTGCGAGTTCAATCCCTTTTTCAATCCCCTTGGCCACCACGATGATGGTCATCAAGATGAAGAGGAGCTGAACGAATACACTTATCCCGGGATTTGAAATCGTTGTCCCGAACACTTCTGCGTATTGATCTGAAGAAAGACCGTTTAATTGCCCTGTAACAGCTTTGAATAAGTAAACGACGATCCATCCCCCGATTACACTGTAGAAGGAAAGCAGGATGAAGGATGTGATCATCCCGAGGATCCCGACCCAGTGCCAGTTGGTCCCGGGAGCGATCTTTCGGTACGAATCCACTGCATTGCTTCCAGCCGTACGTCCGATTGAGAATTCAGCCAGTAATAATGGAAGGCCGAGTAATAAAGTAAATAAAATAAAGATCAGGAAGAATGCTCCGCCTCCATTTTCACCGGCAATATAAGGGAATTTCCAGATGGCCCCCAACCCAATGGCAGACCCGGCTGCCGCTAAAATAAATCCGATTTTCGATGACCATTGTTCACGCTGACTCATTCTCATTCTCCTTTCTGTTTTTATTGACGTGTGAGGGCATTTTCAGACCAAATAAAAAAATCGCCCCTACATATCGTAGGGACGATTTGAATATCGCGGTACCACCCTAGTTATGAGAAAATGTTTCTCATCACTCTTCACACATAACGGTCTTACCCGTCTTTTGATCTCGTCAAAAGAAGCTCAGGAATCGAAATTCACTTCATCTTTGTACCGGTTCACACCAACCACCGGCTCTCTTAAACAGGGAAATGTCCGCTACTAGTTTCCTTCAAAGCTTATTCAATATTAGGTTATACAATTTTTATCATGAATTAAAACGTCTTGTCAATCTATTTTGGGAAAAGTAGTGAGAATTGTCTGGAATTGATGGTGGTTTTTGGTTTGGTACGGTGTGGGGATGATTGTGTACCTGGTACATATAGGTGGGGATGTACCAGGTACAAGCGGATCCCCGCCCATTGAAACGTGCAGCCATTGAGTTCGCCCTTCTTCTCAAGTAAAATAAAGAAAAAATGGACTGAAAAGGTGTTTTGCATGAAATCATATATGATTATTGGGGCAGGTATTCTCGGGGCTTCCACGGCGTATCATCTTGCGAAAGCAGGAGCGGATGTCACGATTATTGACCGGAAGGACCCTGGACAGGCAACGGATGCAGCGGCAGGAATCGTCTGTCCGTGGCTGTCACAGCGCAGGAATAAAGTGTGGTATCGCCTGGCAAAGGGTGGGGCGAAGTATTATCCGAGCATCATAGAACAGTTAGAAGCAGACGGAGAGACTGAAACAGGTTATAAACGTGTGGGGGCCATCAGTCTCCACACGGATGTGGATAAGCTCCATAAAATGATGGAGAGAGCGGAGAAACGCAGGGAGGATGCTCCGGAAATTGGTGAGCTGACGCTTCTGACTTCAGAAGAAACTTGTCAGCGTTTTCCGCTGCTATCAGAAGAGTTCCAGGCTGTTCACGTAAGCGGCGCTGCCCGGGTGGATGGCAGGGCACTGCGGGATGCACTCTTGAACGGGGCTAAAAAGAACGGAGCAACACTACGACATGGGGATGCCGGATTGTTACACGAAAAAAACCGGATCACTGGCGTTAAAATTGGTGATGAAGTGCTGCGGGCGGACGGGGTGATCGTAACAGCCGGCGCCTGGGCGAAGGAACTCTTTCAGCCTCTCGGAATAGACTTTCTTGTAACCTCCCAGAAAGCACAAATCCTCCATCTGGAAATAAGAGGGGAAGAGTCGGATGAATGGCCCGTCGTCATGCCCCCGAATGATCAATACCTCCTTGCCTTCCCCGAGGGGAAAGTCGTAGCAGGAGCCACCCATGAAAACGATGTGGGCTTTGATCACCGGGTAACAGCGGGCGGGCTATACGAAGTCCTTCAGAAGGCAACGGCTGTCGCACCTGGTATTGGAGACGGGGCAGTAGTGGAAACGAGAGTCGGATTCAGGCCGTTCACTCCTGGATTCCTTCCGGTTTTCGGAGCGGTGCCGGGGTTTGATGATCTCTGGGTGGCAAATGGTCTTGGGGCATCGGGTTTGACGGTTGGTCCATACCTTGGATCGGAGCTTGCCAAACTGGTGATGGGTGAATCGACTGATCTCGATCCCGCTGACTATGATGTTGCGGGGGCCATCGGGTAAGGGGTAGTAAAAAACACCAGCTCATTTCCCCCTATCTTCTAAGCAAAAGGACCCTTATAATAGAGAGAGCGAATTTAGTATAGAAAGAAAAGGTGTTTACGACATGAGTTTATTAACAGTCCAAAATTTAACTCACGGTTTCGGTGACCGTGCGATTTTTAATGACGTTTCTTTCCGTTTGTTGAAGGGTGAGCATATCGGCTTGATCGGTGCCAACGGAGAAGGAAAGTCTACATTTATGAATATCATTACAGGGAAGCTGGAGCCGGATGAAGGAAAAGTCGAATGGGCGAAGCGGATCCGCATCGGTTATCTGGATCAGCATGCGAAGCTTAAGCAGGGGATGACGATCCGGGACGTGTTGAAGACGGCCTTTCAATACCTTTTTGATATGGAAACAGAAATGAATGAGCTGTTTGCCAAGATGGGGGACGCCACTCCTGAAGAACTGGAAGAATTGCTTGAGGAAACCGGGACCCTTCAGGATGCCCTGACGAATAATGATTTCTACATCATTGATGCCAAGGTGGAAGAAATCGGCCGTGGTCTTGGGTTGGATGATATCGGTTTGGATAAGGATGTGCACGATTTAAGCGGGGGACAGCGGACGAAAGTCTTACTGGCCAAGCTATTACTTGAAAAGCCGGACATCCTGTTACTTGATGAGCCAACCAACTATCTTGATGAACAGCATATCAACTGGCTGAGACGCTATCTACAGGAATATGAAAATGCCTTTATCCTGATCTCTCATGATATTCCATTCTTAAATAGTGTCATCAATCTGATCTATCATATGGAAAATCAGGAATTGAATCGCTATGCAGGGGACTATCACGAATTCAAGCGTGTCCACGAAATGAAGAAGCAGCAGCTTGAGTCAGCTTTCAAGAGACAACAACAGGAAATCTCGGAGTTGAAGGATTTCGTGGCACGTAATAAGGCCAGGGTATCCACCCGTAACATGGCCATGTCCCGTCAGAAAAAGCTTGATAAGATGGATATGATCGAACTGGCTGCGGAAAAGCCGAAGCCGGAATTTCATTTTAAACAAGCGAGGACCGCAGGCAGGGTCATCTTTGAAACAAAAGATCTTGTGATTGGGTACGATGAACCGTTATCAAAGCCCCTCAACCTCAAGATGGAGCGCGGGCAGAAGATTGCTCTATCAGGAGCCAACGGAATCGGGAAGACGACTTTATTACGAAGTATCCTTGGTGAAATCAAACCGATATCAGGTACTGTGGAACTCGGGGACTATCTCCATATCGGTTACTTTGAACAGGAAATCAAGACAAAAAATAATAACACATGCATTGAAGAAGTGTGGAACGAGTTCCCATCCCTTAACCAGGCAGAAGTGCGTTCAGCCCTTGCTAAATGCGGATTGACGACGAAGCATATCGAAAGCAAGGTAGAGGTGCTGAGCGGTGGGGAAAAAGCCAAGGTGCGTTTGTGCAAATTAATGAACAAAGAATCGAACGTCCTTGTATTCGATGAACCGACCAATCACTTGGACGTAGAGGCTAAGGAAGAGTTGAAGCGGGCATTGAAAGAATACAAAGGCACCGTGCTCTTAATCAGTCACGAACCTGATTTCTACCAGGATGTAGCGACGGAAGTATGGAACTGTGAGAACTGGACGACAAAACTATTCTAATTCAAAAAGCCGATCCCTGTGAATTCAGGTGATCGGCTTTTTTTATGTCTACTCTGTCAATACCGATTCGAGTGTCGAATATCCATGATCCTCCATCCGCAAATCGTCAAAGCTGTGCTTCATATGTAGGTCGATCAATTCAAGGAGCGCCTGCTGATCCCTATTTTCAATGGCCCTTACCATTTCTTCATGTTCCCGGAAACGGACGTTTTCCCCTGGCTCTACATGATAGAATACATCGAATAAGAATAGATATACATTGGATTGAGTCAGCATTTCATCCATATAACGCATCAGGAACTTGTTGCCGCTGACTTCTGCGAGGAACAGATGAAACTGCTTATTGAGCTCCACATACTTTAACAAGTCTTTCTGTTTGTACGTTTCCTGTTCATCTTCGAGGAAGGTATGCAGCCTCTGTAAATCCGATTTCCTCACTCTAGGAAGACCATATTTCACCGTTAAAAATTCCAGTTCCTTTCTTAATTCAAAGAAAGAAATGATTTCTTCTTTTGTCGGATGAACGACGAAAGCACCCCGATTCGGGATGAGCTTAACGAGTCCTTCTGATTCCAGGCGTTTCAACGCATGGCGGATCGGTGTCCTTGACACGGACATCTTTTCAGAGATGATTTGCTCGACAAGCTGTGTACCCGGTGCGATTTTTCTGGCAAGCAAGGCGTCCTTCAAATGCCCATATACTCTTAACTCTGCGGTTTGTCTCTTTTTCACCATCATCATCCATTCAATCAATAATTTCCTGACATCCATCATATACGAAAAAGGGGCTGATACAAAATTGTGGGTCCCGGGATTTTCATGATGAAAAAGTTTTTATAATGCATGTTTTCGGAAATCTCCGCTGCCGAAAATAGGGCAGAAAAAAATGTTGACTTTTTTACATAAGGTCATTAATATTTAAACAGGTTAAATATTAAATGGTTGAATAGAAATAGAAATGGGGAATGATCTTGGACCTGGAACAGATCCAACACTCTTATATAGATCGCTTGTTTACAGCATTTCACGTAACGAATCGCCATATTCAGCAGGAAACGGCAGTTGCATTGAAAGATATGAATTTAACAGGTCCTCAGTTTTTCATACTATATCTTTTGTCGACTTCAGATGATATGAAATCCACGGAGCTTGCTGAGAAGTTAGATGTAAAGCCAAGTGCCATCACGGTCATGATCGATCGACTGCTTAAGAATGATCTGGTCTCGAGGCAGAGAGATGAGAGTGACCGCCGGATTGTGAAGCTTGAACTTACCTCATTCGGTCGGGAGATTTTCGAGAAGGCGAAAAGGAAGAGAAGAGAAATCTTCTCCCGGTACCTCGCCTATCTGGATGAGGCTGATGTCGATCAGCTTGTAACGATTTACGAAAAGCTCGCTGCAGCCGTTGAGAACAATACAGAAGAATAAGGAGAGAAACATATGTCAGTACAACCAGGGATAAATAAACGTTTAGTTCTGACCGGTCTGATCATCGGTATGTTCTTTAGTGCCCTTGAACAAACGGTGGTCGGTACCGCGATGCCGACAATCATCGCAGAATTGAACGGGTTTTCCATCTTTGCGTGGGTAACCACGGCTTATCTGATCACTTCCACAACGGTTACACCGATCGTAGGGAAATTATCGGATTTATATGGCAGACGATTATTGTATTTAATCGGAGTCATCATCTTTATTATCGGGTCAGGTCTATGTGCCACGGCCACTTCCATGGAGCAGCTCGTGCTGTACCGCGGCCTTCAGGGGATCGGCGGGGGTATGATCATGCCTTTATCCCAAACCATCATTGGCGATATTTTCACTGCTGAGCAGCGTGCAAAGTGGCAGGGTGTGTTCGGGGCTTTATTCGGATTGAGCTCGGTCATCGGGCCGTTCATTGGCGGCTTCATCGTTGATACAATCAGCTGGCACTGGATATTCTTGATCAACGTACCGTTTGGATTGTTATCAGCACTACTATTATTCATCGGATTGAAATATGAAAATGCCGGTCGCCTGACGGATAAGGTAAGCATTGATTACCTGGGAATCATCACCCTGATCCCGGCACTGGTCCTCCTATTGCTCGGACTGAATTTCGGTGGGGATAAATTCGAGTGGATGTCAGGAACGAGCTTCATGCTCTTTGGCGGATCCATCGTCTTGCTTCTGGTCTTTGGTTTCATTGAAAACAAAGCGAAGGAACCGATCCTTGATTTATCCCTGTTTAAAAACCGGGTGTTCGCCACGACGAATGCCCTTGGATTCCTTCTCGGGTTGGGGATGTTCGGAGCGATCATGTTCGTACCGATGTTCATGCAGGGGATCCTCGGGGTCACACCGACTCAAGCCGGGTCCACCATGACGCCGATGATGATCGCATTGATCACGGCAAGTATCATCGGCGGCAGATTATTATTAAGGTTGCGATACCGTACAGTGTTGACGGCTGGTATGCTGATCACCGTGGCTGGATTCTTCCTGATGAGTACGATGGGCCCTGCTTCCAAGGAGTATACAGCGTATATGTATATGATTGTGATGGGATTCGGAATGGGGCTTGTCATGCCGACCCTTATGATCGCGGTTCAGAATGAATTCCCTAAATCGAGACTTGGGGCTGTAACATCTTCAGCAACGTTCTTCCGTTCCATCGGTGGGACGATCGGGATCACCGTATTAAATGCTGTGATGAATCAATCTCTTCAGGAAAATATGAAGGATGTGGCGGCACAGCAGGATAATCCTGCGGCAGCTCAGATCCTTGGCGGGTTAAGCGAAAAGACGGATGCGCTATTTGGACTCCTTGTGACACCAGGATTACTGGAAGTACCGAAAGAAATCGGCAGCATCGTGATCGCTTCGATTGAAACCGCTTGGTCCGATGCGTTCACAAGCGTCTTCTTAACAGGTCTGATCTTCATTGCCATCGGCGTCGGAGTGGCCCTGTCGGTTGGAAACGGGAAGATTAAACGTGATAAAGAATTACTGGAAGAAGCGGAAAAGGAAGAGACCATCCTTAAACCGGCTACTGAATAATATGGAAAGAGCCTGCCTTGGATGATTTCAGGGCAGGCTTTTTATTTAATTGTTTTTTCGTACCTCATACAAATGAAACGTCAATCCAAAAGGATCCGATATCATTTCACTTTTCGAATGATAGACGTGGTCTACCCTGCAGCCGCTGTCCAGGAGCTTTTGCTTACTTCTTTCAAAATCATCCACAGCGAACTCGAAATGCACGGTGTTATGATCACTATCTTCAATGAAGAAATTCCGGCCATTCATTGAGAACTTTGTTTCCTTTTGTCCCTGCTTTTCAACCTTCATTCCAATGATATTCGTGTAAAATTGGATCGCCTCAGGGTAATGCTTCACTCCGATTGCAACATTATGAGTGAGCTGAAAGGGTGAACGATGATTATGCTTCAACTGAGGGACAAAATCTTCTGATGGAGCATGTAATAAATCCAGTAAGGAATAAATGACGCAATATTCGTCCCCGGGCCCGAAGTAAGCAGAGCTGAAATGATAAATCATACCCTCTTCATCTTTCTTGAACGTGGATACTCCAGGCATGAAGGTTTTCTCGTTTTTAAATCCGAGGTCTTGTGAAAACGTGTTTTCTTTCGATGATACAAGCGGAAAGGTCCACCCTTTTGAAGCCGCAAAGTCTTCTTGAACGGTCGGATCGTCTGGAGAGGATAGAACAAATTCACATCGGCTTAACAAATGATGATACACCCCATTAAAGCCATCCCCCCACATGGAACAATAGCGACAATTCCCCCCCATATTATGGATGATAATAAGTTCATCCTTGTCCTTGAAAAGTTCCTCGAGTGTAACGGTTTTTTGATCTGTTGTAAAAAAGAGATAGTTTTCAACCTTTTGTGGCGCTTGTTCTTTGCGTAGCTGTGCAAGCTGCTTTTTCTTTTCCATGATTTCCAACTCTAATGCTTGTATTTCTTTCGTTCCTTCAAATGTGGTCATTTTTTTTCCCTCCTTTTAGAACTTGTCATATATAAGATTTCTGTATTGGTGTGAGATGTCCTGCTTTACTTTTCCACAAGCTCGCTTCTTACCTGGCCGCCAACGCATTTACTTTGATTAAATTTTCTGAAAATATATTGACAATTTTCAGCAGACACGTTATCTTTTGAGTAGTTAAATATAACACAAATTTTTATAAACGAATTAATAACGTTATATAAATATATTTTTATATCATGACAGGGAGGCCGATACATTGATTTTGCATGAGATTGAAACTGCCGGTCGATCGCAAATGGAGCGCCTTCAGCTAGAGAGACTGCAACATGTTGCTTCAGTCGTTTACGAGAGAGTTCCCTTTTACCGGGAACAGTTTGAGAGAAGGGGCATCAAGCCGGAGGATATAAAGTCTTTGTCAGACTTAAAAATGTTACCGCTTACAATTAAGAAAGACCTTCGGGATCATTATCCATTCGGCCTGTTTGCCGTAGAGCGTGAGGAAATGGTAAGGGTGCATGCTTCAAGCGGTACGAGCGGGAAGCCCACAGTCGTAGGCTATACCCAGAATGATATTGATATGTGGGGGAGCATCGTCGCCCGTGCCATCGCCATGGCAGGCGGGAAACCGGGGGATGTCCTGCATAACGCATACGGATATGGCCTTTTTACCGGCGGACTGGGCCTGCATTATGGAAGTGAGAAGCTCGGGATGATCACGGTTCCGGTGTCAGGAGGAAACATGTCCAGGCAGATCACATTATTGGAAGACTTCAAGCCGTCCATCATATGCGGTACGCCTTCTTACGTTCTCAATTTAGCTGAATCAATGGAGGCACAAGGAAAGGATCCGGCTTCCCTTTCTGTGAAGTATGGAATTTTCGGGGCCGAGCCGTGGTCGGATTCGATGAGGAAGACGCTGGAGCGGAAGATGGATATTAAAGCATGCGACATTTACGGGTTAAGTGAAGTCATCGGTCCCGGGGTTGCCATGGAATGTCATGAAGCACGGGACGGTCTTCATATTGCAGAGGATCATTTCCTCGTGGAAGTCATTGACCCTGATACGTTAGAGACCCTGCCGGAAGGGGAAGTCGGGGAGCTTGTGTTTACGAGCTTAACGAAGGAAGCCTTTCCGATCATCCGGTATAGGACCGGCGATATCGCTTCGATCCGGCACGGAACATGCTCATGTGGACGAACAACGGTGAAGATGTCCAGGGTGAAAGGAAGAGTCGATGACATGCTCATCATCAGGGGAGTGAACGTGTTTCCATCTGAAATGGAGCATTTTCTGCTTCAGATAAATGAACTTGCACCACATTATCAAGTTCACTTAAAGAAAAAAGGGGCACTGGATTTGGTGGAGCTGCAGGTTGAGGTTTCGGATGAATGTTTCAATGGGGTATCGAACGACTTACATCACGACCTGCTGAATGAACTGGAAAGAAAAGTGAAGAGCCTGATGAAGGATCGTTGCTATGTTTCCATGGATGTCAAAGTGAGAGCTCCCAGGGAAATACCCCGATCGGAAGGAAAAGCCATCCGGATTGTCGATCTTAGGGGAGAAGCCATGCTTCAATAAATTTTTTTGAAAAAAATAACTATCACACGATTTCGCTATAACGTGGAAATGGTGTGATGAAGGAGGGGCTGCAATGAGTGACGTATTGACAAATCAACCATTGACGGAAGATGAGCGTATGGCTCATTTTATGAAAAAGATCGAAAATGACGAAAAGATCGAAGCCGATGATTGGATGCCGGATGAATACCGGAATGCGCTGATCAAGCTGATCTCCATGCACGGCATCAGTGAAATCATGGGGGCACTCCCTGAGAAGGAGTGGGTCCCGAAAGCACCTACCCTCAGAAGAAAATTGGGGATCATGGCAAAGGTTCAGGATGAAATGGGGCACGGACAGCTTCTGCTTCGTGTAGCAGAAGATTTGATGAAGCCTTACGGAAAAACGAGAGAGCATATCATGAGAGATTTGTTTTCCGGAGACTTAAAGTTTCATAACGTCTTTCATATGGAGGCACCGACCTGGGGGGACGCAGGATTGATCGGCTGGCTCGTGGACGGAGCGGCGATCATTACCCAAACGAATATGCTTCATGCTTCCTACGGACCGTACGCCAGGGCGCTGAAAAGGATTTGTGCCGAGGAGGTATTCCATGCCCAGCATGGTGAGGCAATCATCATGGCTCTCGCAGAAGGAACACCGGATCAGAGGGCATTGGTCCAGGATGCGGTGGACCGTTGGTGGGAATCGCTCCTGATGTTCTTTGGACCGGGTGATGCGAAGACAACGGGCTCTTCGAAACAGGATATTACCATCAAATACAACATCCGAACGAAAACGAATGAACAGCTTCGCCAGGACTTTTTCACGAAATATGTTCCAAGAATGTTGTCATTGGGACTGACGCTCCCGGATGAAACGATGTACTTTGATGAAGAACAGAACTTATGGATCTATAAGCAGCCCGACTGGAGCCGCTTTAAGGAAATCATTCGCAACAACGGGCCTAAATCGAAGGACCGCCTCCGTTTAAGGGAATTATCCTACGATAACAATGCGTGGGTCCGGGAAGCGTTAAGCCCTGGTGACCGAGTAAGTTAGAAGGGAATGAGAAGAGATGTCAGACAAGGGTCAGAACTTTTATCAGGAGTTTGAAGTGTTCAGTAAACGGTCGGACGGGGCACAGATGCAACATCAGTTCAGTCTGCTGGCTCCCAACCATGAGCTTGCCATGGTGATGGCTCAAGAGAATTTCATGAGAAGAGAACCAGTTTCGGATATATGGGTAGTGAAACGGTCGGATGTCCGGATGATGACGCCTGAAGAAAGAGAGAGCGTCTCCCGTCTTGATAATAAAGATTACCGTAACGCCAAGGGCTACGGCTATTTGAAAAAGAAGTGGAGACAGTACGAACAGGAAATGCTTGATGAGAAAGAAATCATGTCGTGGGGAGAGTTGGTGAAGAAGAAATGAACGTGAAAAGTCCACAGGACATTCCGAATGCAGATTACAAGGAAGCCCTCTTGAACCTCTTATATCAGCTGGCTGATGACGATTTTATCCTTGCTTACCGGGGATCTGAATGGCTGGGGCTCGCTCCCCATATCGAGGAAGATGTAGCGTTTTCATCCATTAACCAGGACACAATGGGGCACGCGACCATGTTTTATCAGCTTCTTGAAGAGTTGGGAGAAGGCGATCAGGACCATCTCGCACATGGTCGGAAAGCGACAGAAAGAAGAAATGCCATTCTCCTTGAAGAAGTGAACGGACCCGGAAACTACATGGAAGAACCACGCTATGATTGGGCCTTTGCTGTGGTGCGTCATTATTTTTACAGTGTGGCGAAAAAAGTGCGGATCGATGCGCTTAAGAATTCTTCCTATAAACCACTAGCCGAGATGGCCGTCAAGATCAACACAGAATTGTACTACCACCTGCTTCACTGGAAAACCTGGTTCATACAGCTGATGAATGCAGGCGGGGAAGCAAGGGAGCGTATGAATAAGGCAATGGAAAGAGTGCTGGAAGAATTCGCGGGAGTCCTGACCCTGGGGCCAAAGGGGAAAGAAATGTCCCTTATGGCTTTGATAGAAGGGGAAGAAAGTTTAACAAAGCGTTGGGAGCTCGCCCTCGAGCCGGTCTTCAGGTCCTGTCAACTATCCTTTCCACCGATGGTAAGCATGAAAAAGGGGAATGGACGCTTAGGTGAACACACCCCTGAACTGGATACGGCACTTTCGACCTTAAGCGAAGTCTATCAAACAAATCCGGCTGCAAGCTGGTAAAGGATGAGGGTAAATGACTGCAACCGTTTTAGATGTTCTTCAAACAGTGAAAGATCCTGAAATCGATTCCATCAGCATTGTGGATCTCGGAATGGTCAATCGCGTCGATCAACAGGAAGGGGATCTTGTGATCGAGCTTCTTCCCACTTTTGTAGGCTGTCCTGCACTGGACATTATTAAAGGCAATGTGGAGAAGGCGTGCAGGGAACAACTGGACGTAAGGTCCATACAGGTGGAGTTCGTCTATTCTCCGCCATGGACATCGGATCGACTGACGGTGAATGGACGGGAGCGGCTGAAGGACTTCGGCATTGCGCCGCCGCCGGAACATTTTACAGGGGAAGAAGATTGGAAGATTCACTGCCCGTACTGTGATTCCCCCTATACATCCATGGAGAACCTGTTCGGGCCCACCGCCTGCAGAAGCATCCTCTACTGCAAACAGTGCCGGAACCCGTTCGAAGCCATGAAACCCATATCCACGATGATGTGAAAATCTAGTAAACTACTGAAAATTAAAGGAGAGATTCCATTATGGTAAAACTGATCGCGTTATATAAGCACCCTGAAAATAAAGAGAAATTCGATGAGCATTACTTCAATACCCACGGTCCGATTACAGCGAAGATTCCCGGCTTGAAGAAGATGGATGTCACACGCATTGTCGGATCTCCGATGGGCGGGGAAGGAAAATATTACTTAATGTGTGAAATGTACTACGAAAGCCATGAAGCACTGAAGGCAGCCATGAAATCAGACGAAGGAAAAGCTTCCGGGAAGGACCTTATGGGCTTTGCAGCAGATCTTGTCACCCTTATGATCGGCGAAGAAGTGAATGAATAAAGAGTACGAATATATCACAGTGAGCGAGAGGGACGGACTTGGTTTCATCGAACTGAACAGACCGAAAGTCCTGAACGCCATCAATCGTCCCATGGTATCGGAGCTGGTCCGTGCTTTTGAAGCGTTTGACCGGAACGACAATGTGAAAGTGATGGTGTTATCCGGCAGGGGAAGAGCGTTCGCAGCAGGAGCCGATATTGATGAAATGGCAGAGGACGGGGCCATTGATCTGGAGCTCTTGAATCAATTCACCGAATGGGACCGTCTGGCCTGGATCAAGAAACCGATTATCGGAGCGGTCCAGGGGTTTGCATTAGGTGGGGGATTTGAGCTTGCTCTTTGCTGTGACCTTTTATTCGCAACGGAAGATGCAAGCTTCGGTTTTCCCGAAGTGAATCTAGGGGTCATGCCGGGAGCAGGGGGGACACAAAGGCTCACGAAGCTGATCGGTAAATCCCGTGCTATGGAATGGCTGTTATCAGGAGATATGTTTACAGCCGCCCAAGCACTCCAATGGGGAGTCATCAACCGGACGATCCCTAAAGAGTTATTAATGGAAGAAACAGAGAAATTTGCGAGGAAACTGGCTGCCAAGCCTCCGCTTTCCCTTCGCTTGATCAAGGAGTCTGTACATAAAGCCGTGGATTCCTCGATTTATGAAGGAATGCAGTATGAGCGTAAGAACTTCTATCTGCTTTTTGCCTCGGAAGACCAGAAAGAAGGCATGAAGGCTTTCGTGGAAAAACGCAAACCTGATTTCAAAGGAAAATAAGGAGGCTGCAGTATGTTTGAAACGATTACCTATGAAGTGAAAAATAACGTAGCCTGGATCACCCTGAATCGTCCCGATAAGCTGAATGCGTTCATTCGTCAACTGAATCTGGAAATCCAAAAGGCGGTAAAAGAATCTTCGCGAAATGAAGAAGTGAGAGCCATCGTCATCACGGGGGAAGGCAGGGCCTTTTGCTCGGGGCAGGATCTGAGTGAAGTGGATGAAAGCATGGATCACGGTGAAGTGCTGCGGAATCATTACGGACCGATGGTGAAGGAAATCGAGCAGTGTGAAAAACCTGTCATCGCCGCTGTCAATGGGGTGGCGGCAGGAGCGGGGTTCAGCCTTGCACTTGCATGTGATTTCAGGCTCGTGTCAGAGAAAGCGAGTTTCGTTCAGGCATTCGTGCATGTCGGACTCGTTCCGGATTCAGGGAATCTCTATTACTTATCGAAGATTGTTGGATATGCCAAAGCCCTTGAGATGGCCGTTTTTGGAGAGAAAATCAAAGCGGATGAGGCGGAAAAACTGGGTCTTGTCACGAAACTCATTTCACTTGATGAGTGGCATGAAGAGACGAGAGCCTTTGCCGAAAGGATCGCCTCCATGCCGACAAAGGCAATCGGCTTGATGAAGCGCTTATTAAAGGGAAGTGCGGATCTGTCCTTTAACGAATACTTGGAAAAAGAAGCATGTGCCCAGCGGATCGCAGGCAAGACAGCGGATCATCGCGAAGGTGTATCAGCATTCATGGAGAAAAGAAAACCAGCCTTTCACGGAAAATAATTCAATTATTAAGGAGATGGAGTTATGTCTACAGTAAAAGAGCAAAGCTTTGAAGTCCTTGAAATGAAAAGAGAGCATTATTCATTGGTGATCAACGGTCAGCGTATGGAAAGCACCTCTGGGGAAACCTTCACGACATACAACCCGGCAACAGGTGAGGCGATCGCCACTGTTTCACTGGCATCAACAGAAGATGCGGAAAAAGCGGTAGAGGCAGCAAGGAATGCATTCGACTTTGGTAAGTGGAAGAAGTTCCCGATCAATAAACGTTCCCGTGTCCTCAATAAAATTGCAGGCATTATGAGATCCCGTTTCAATGAACTTGTATCCCTTGAAATCATGGACAGCGGAAAGTCGTTATCCGCGGCACAAGGTCAAGTGATGCAGGCAATCGAAGACTTCGAATTCTATGCAGGCGCGATCGTGGGTCACCGCGGAACCGTCAATAACGTACCGGGTCAATTCACAAACGTCGCAGAGAAAGAACCGGTCGGTGTCTGTGCCCAGATCATCCCTTGGAATTATCCATTAATGATGGCTGCATGGAAAATCGCCCCTGCCATTGCCGCAGGCTGCTCGGTCGTCGTGAAACCAGCAACCCTTACTCCCCTGACTGCCATTGTACTGGGTGAAATCTGTATTGAAGCGGGAATACCTGAAGGGGTCGTCAACGTCATTCCGGGAGCGGGTTCTTCAGTAGGTAATTACTTAGTGGAGCATGAAAAGGTTGATAAAGTGGCCTTCACAGGTTCCACTCCGATCGGAAAAAACATCATGGAAAAAGCATCTCAAACATTAAAGAGGGTCACTCTCGAATTAGGCGGGAAATCCCCGAATATCGTGTTTGATGATGCCGATATAGATGCTGCTGTGGATGGTTCCCTGTTCGGAATCTTCTATAATACAGGACAGTCCTGTGAAGCGCGTTCCAGATTATATGTGCACGAAGATATCTATGATGAATTCATGGAGAAGTTCGTTGAGAAGACGAAGAAGCTGAAACTTGCCGATCCTCATGACAAAGGAACACATATCGGGGCGATCATCAACCAGGGTCAGCTGGATACAATTGATGGATATGTCCAGTCGGCCAAAGAAGAAGGAGCAACGATTTTAGCTGGAGGAAGCCCGGCCAAGGTTGAAGGCTTCGAAAACGGCTATTGGTACGAACCGACGATCATCACCGATGTAAACCACGATATGAAGGTTGTAAAAGAAGAAATCTTTGGCCCTGTCGTGGTTGTGATGAAATTCAAGGATGAAAAAGAAGCGATCAAACTGGCAAACGACAGTGAATATGGTCTCGGTTCAGCGGTTTGGACCCAGAATCATGGGCGTGCGACAAGAGTATCGAAGGCGATCCAGGCAGGTATCGTCATGGTGAACTGCCCGTTCTCGGCATTCCCGGGGACTCCATTCGGAGGCTACAAGCAGTCCGGGTTCGGCCGTGAGCTCTGTGTAGAAACGCTTGATCTGTATACTGAAACGAAGAGTATCATTTCGTACTTCGGAAACCGTCCGTTAAATCCATTTGGAGTATAAAAAACATCAAAGAGGGGTTGTCCTAACAAGGTCAACCCCTTATTGCAAGAAAGGGGAAATGAAGGATGACACAGCATATCGTGGTAGTGGGTTCTGGTGTGATGGGTAGAGGGATTGCCTATGTAAGTGCAACAGGAGGATTCAGAACCACACTGGTTGATATTAAACAAGAGCAGTTGGATCACGCGAGAGAAGAAATCGAGCTCTTACTCCAGAAGGGGATTGAAAGAAACAAGCTTACACAGCAGGAGTATGTAGAAGCAAAAGAGCTGATGAGCTATTCAACGAATCTATCGATTGCCGTCAGGGATGCCGACGTGGTCATCGAAGCCGTTCCGGAAAAGACAGATATCAAGCGTGGCGTATTCGAGGTACTGGATGCCCATGCACCTGAGTATTGTTATCTGGCGACCAATACGTCCACCATGAGTCCGACTGAAATCGGATCCTTTACGAAACGTCCGGATAAAGTGATTGCCATGCACTTTTTCAATCCTGTACATAAAATGCCACTCGTCGAAATCGTGAGGGGATTGGAAACGAGTGATGAAACAGCGGAGGTCATCGGGCAGGTGGCCCGCCTGATGGGGAAAGAGACAGTGGTCATCAATGAATTCCCGGGGTTTGTTACAAGCAGGATCTCGGCACTCGTCGGGAATGAAGCCTTCTACATGCTTCAGGAAGGACTCGGGTCTCCCGAGGAAATAGATAAAGCGATCAAACTTGGCTTAAACTACCCAATGGGTCCCTTTGAACTCGGTGATTTAGTCGGATTGGATACACGACTGAATAATTTAAAGTACCTTCACGAAAAGCTTGGCGAGAAGTATCGTCCCGCACCATTGTTAGAGAAGTACGTGAAGGCAGGCCGCCTTGGCAGAAAATCAGGCAAAGGGGTCTATGATTATTCATCAACAAAAGAAAAGGAGCCCCAATCATGAGGGAGGTTGTCATTGTCGATGCCGTCCGGACCCCGATCGGAAGATATAAAGGAGCATTAAAAGAAGTGCGTCCTGATGACCTGGGGGCTCATGTAATAAAAGCCCTGGTAGGAAGGAATCCCCTCGTACCCGTCCATACGATTGAAGAAGTGGTACTGGGAAACGCCAATGGCGCCGGAGAGGATAACCGGAATGTCGCACGGATGTCGACTCTCCTTGCGGGTCTTCCTGTCGAGGTCGGTGCGACGACCATCAATCGTCTGTGCGGATCGGGACTGGACGCTGTGAACTATGCAGCAAGGGCCATTTTAGCAGGAGAAGGGGAGGTCTTCATTGCAGGCGGAACCGAAAGTATGACGCGTGCCCCGTACGTCATGGCCAAGCCTTCAAAAGAATTCCCGAGAGGCAATATGGAAATGTTCGATACGACGATCGGCTGGCGCTTCGTCAACTCCCGTCTGAAAGAAAAATACGGGACCGACTCCATGCCGGAAACGGCTGAAAACGTGGCGAAGCAATTCGGTATTTCACGTGAAGAACAGGATCACTTTGCTTATTGGAGCCAGGTGAAGGCGAAGCGTGCCATGGACGAAGAACGTTTCAAAGAAGAGATTGTACCGGTGGAGCTTCGTGACCGCAAAGGAAATGTCTCTACCTTTATGATGGATGAGCACCCAAGACCCGACACCAATAGTGAGAAGCTCCAGAAACTTAAGCCCCTGTTCCAGGGGGGGACCGTGACTGCCGGGAATGCTTCCGGTGTAAATGACGGGGCATCGGCCCTTCTTCTCATGAGCAGGGAAAAGGCGGAAGAATTAGGCGTCACCCCCCTCGCCCGCTACGTGACGTCAGCCACTGCGGGGCTTGAGCCTTCAGTCATGGGACTGGGTCCGATCTATGCCACACAGAAGGTCCTGAAGCGTTCAGGCCTCGCCCTTGATCAGATCGGCTTGGTGGAGCTGAATGAAGCCTTCGCGGCCCAGTCCCTCGCCTGCATCCGTGAACTTGGACTGAACGAAGAAATCGTCAACGTCAACGGGGGAGCCATCGCCTTCGGTCACCCGCTTGGGGCAAGTGGAGCCCGTATCCTTACCACCCTTCTCTATGAAATGAAGAAGAGGAAAGTACGATATGGCCTTTCCACTATGTGCATCGGAGTAGGTCAGGGAATCGCAACCCTCGTTGAGAATATAGAATCGTAAGTGCCCTGTTTTTGCAGGGCTTTTTGTGATTAAGAGGTTCCCTTTTTAGAAAGGATAGACGTGAGGTGATAAAGATGGAATTTGAAATCATGACAGTCGAAAGCGAAATTCCTTGTCTCGTCGTCGCAGATGAAGATAACGGCAGATTTATGATCAGGAAGGCGGACACGAGCGGGGAAGTGTTCAACAGCCAGGAGGAGCTTGTAAATTGGATCGAGGCAAACTGGTCCAAGGAAAAGGTCGTGAACACGTATGATTTTGTGAAGATGCTGGAGATGTTGAGGGTGTATCATTGAGGGACAGGCTCTTTGGGGGAGCCTGATTTTTTATTTTATTATTTAAGATAAAGAATATTCATTTATTTTTCAGGAATTTTTATGCTATTATATTTACTAAACGTAAAATTAACGTCATAAATGAATGCGATAGGATAAAAGGAGAGGCAGCAATGAATACAAGATCAATGATCTTTACACTATACGGGGACTATATTCGCCACTACGGAAATAAAATATGGATCGGCAGCTTGATTCGCCTGCTGAATGAATTTGGTCATAATGATCAGGCCGTCCGTGCCGCGATTTCCCGGATGAACAAGCAGGGATGGGTACAGGCAGAGAAACAAGGGAACAAAAGCTATTACTCCCTGACTGAACGCGGTGAGGTCCGCATGGAAGAAGCGGCCAACAGGATATTTAAGCTGAAGCCTGAGCAATGGGACGGAAAATGGAGGATCCTCATGTATTCCATTCCTGAAGAAATCAGGAGTATCCGTGATGAGCTGAGAAAAGAACTGGTTTGGAGCGGTTTTGGAACGCTGTCGACGAGTACGTGGATTTCTCCGAACAACCTGGAGAAGCAGGTACAATCCCTTATCGGCAAGTACGATATTAAAGAGTACGTCGATTTCTTCATCGCAGAACATAAAGGTCCTAATGAAAATCAGCGGTTAATAGAAAAGAGCTGGGACCTGAACGAAATCAATGACCGATACCAGGAATTCATTTCCCGTTACAGCCAACAATACATGATTGATAAGAGTAAAATCAGTAAAGGGCAAATGAGCGACGCCGAATGCTTCGTGGAAAGAACGAAGCTCGTCCATGAATACCGGAAATTCCTCTTCGTCGACCCAGGGCTTCCGGAAGAACTCCTGCCCGAAAAATGGCTCGGAGCCCACGCAGCCACTTTGTTCGGAGAATACTACAAAGAACTCGCAGAACCGGCATCCCGATTCTTTGAAAGTGTATTTGAAGACGGAAACGAACTGAAGAACAAAGATGTGAGCTATAACGTGATGACACATCCGTTATTGCTTGATTGAAAAAAACCACCTGCCGTTTTGAATCGGCAGGTGGTTTTTTGAGGGACGGACCTCTTGAATTTGACGAAGGCTCTTGCCGACCAATCCCAAAAAGTATAACATAAATTTAACGAAGGGGGATTATAATGAATAACCTAACGAACGTCTTACATATAAAATATCCTATCATTCAAGGTGGCATGGGGAACATCAGCAATGCCCCGTTGACGGCGGCAATCTCTGAAGCAGGAGCACTTGGTACGATCGGGGTCGGAACCATGGGCGTGGAGGAAGTGGAAGGGATCATCATTGAAACGAAAAAGAGAACCAGCAAACCTTTCGCCCTGAACATACCGGTTTCTATCACTCCCCACCTGAAGGATATGATCAGGCTCGTCGTAAAACACGGCATACCGGTCGTTTCCATATCAGCGGGAAATCCAGCTCCCTTTATTCCTTATTTTCACGAACACAACGTAAAGGTGATATGTGTCGTCGCTTCGAAAAAACAGGGGAAGAAAGGGGAAGAGGCAGGTGCGGATGTGATCGTCGCGGAAGGGTATGAAGCCGCCGGGATCAACTCCAACCTGGAAACGACCACTCTGGCTCTTATTCCTCAGCTCGTTGATACTGTAAGGATCCCGGTAGTGGCTGCAGGAGGGATCGGTGATGGACGGGGACTTGCTTCCATGCTTGCCCTTGGTGCGAGCGGAGTTCAAATGGGGACACGGTTCATCGCGACCAAGGAAGCTCCATTTCATGAAAACTATAAATCCACCCTGGTGGATGCAAAAGACGATAGCACAGTCATCGTGGGCCGTTCAGTCGGCAGGGTGAGACGTGTGATGAAGACACCTTATGCAGATGGGTTGCTTCAAAAAGAGCTGGAGGGGGTCGCCCCTGATGAGTTCAACCACATGACTTCCGAGGATTATCACAGGATTGGGGCCCTTGAAGGGAAACTGGATCAGGGCTTCATAAACGGCGGGCAGGTGTCAGGACTAGTAGAGGATATTCCAACGGTAGAGGAGCTTCTGGAAAGAATGATGAGCGATGCACACAGGATTTTCAAAGAGCTTTCCAGTTACGGAATGCGATCTTAATAGATTGAGGTTTTCTAAGCGCTTACCCTTGTAGGGAGAGCGCTTTTTTGGGTGGAGTTCACAAGGTGGTACAAGTTCAACAATCCCCTTCACGGTTTCTATCCTCATGTCAGAAAGCTATTGCACAAAAATTTTCCTCAACTCCCTCTAGATATTCCCCCTAAGACCGACTATACTATTATTAATTTTTAAATTTTCCGAATATTATTGACTATTTTGTGACTGGAGTGATAATATAACGTTGTATTTACGTTCGTTCATATTTTTATCATACATGGATTTGCTAGTCTAGTAGACTACTGATCATATATCAGGAAGAGAAAAAGGGGGATTTCTGTGAAGAAGAAGAGTTTATTACTGGTTGTGATCTTAATGTTATTTGGAATGCTGATTCTATCAGGATGTGGTAGTGATAAGAGTTCCGGCGGTGGAGATGGTGAGAAGCAATATGTCATCGGGGTAACCCAGATTGTGGAACATCCATCATTGGATGCGGCATTTGAAGGTTTTAAGAAAGCTCTGGATGAAAACGGTTTCAAAGAAGGCGAAAACGTTAAGTATGATGTTCAAATCGCTCAAGGAGACCAAAGTAACTCACAAAGCATTGCGAAGAACTTTGTCGGGGATGGTGTAGACCTTATCTTTGCAAACTCTACCCCAAGTGCACAAACTGCCCTGAATGCAACGAAAGACATTCCGATCGTATTCACCTCTGTCACGGATCCTGTCGGTGCTGAACTGGTCAAGTCATTTGACGAGCCGGGTGAGAATATTACAGGTACGACGGATACTCACCCAGAAGCGATTTCAAAGACACTCGAATTCATTACGGATGAAATGAAAGCGAAGAAGATCGGGATTGTATATAATTCCGGAGAGCAAAATGCTGTTGTGCAGGTAGCTGAAGTGAATAAGCTTGCGAAGGAAAAAGGCGTGGAAGTGGTTGAAGCAACGGTTTCAACGTCTGCAGATGTTAAGCAAGCGACTGAATCCATGGTGGGAAGGGTCGATGCCCTTTACATCCCGAAAGATAACACAGTCGTTTCAGCCCTTGAGTCGGTCATCACGGTAGCGAATGAAAAGGATATTCCTCTATTCGTCGGGGAACTCGATTCATTGAAAAAAGGAGCCATTGCAGCGAGTGGATTCAACTATGAAGATCTTGGTTACCAAACCGGGTTGATGGCGGTGAAGATTTTAAAAGGAGAGAAAAAACCTTCTGAACTCCCTGTACAGGCCCCTGAAAACTTTGAGTTGATGTTCAATAAAGCGGCAGCTGAAGAACAAGGTGTGGAAGTGCAGGAAGCCTGGTCAGATCTTGGGAAGTTTATCGAAGAAAAATAGGAAGGGATGATGATTCGTGCCAACAGCAATATTCGCATCCTTTGAATCTGGAATCATTTACGCTATTATGGCCCTCGGAGTCTATCTGTCCTTTCGGATATTGGATTTTCCTGATTTAACAGTCGATGGCAGCTTCGTAACAGGGGCCGCTGTCGCTGCAACCATGATTGTCAGTGGCGTAAACCCCGTCATCGCAACGATTACGGCGATAGTGATCGGATTTGTAGCAGGATGTATAACAGGTTTACTTCATACGTTTGGTAAAATCAATGCCTTATTATCAGGGATCTTGATGATGATCGCCCTATATTCCATCAACCTCCGGATCATGGGAAGATCGAATGTACCCCTGCTCAGTCAGGATACCGCGTTTACAGGGATAGAAGGATTCTGGTCCCCTCTTGGAATCGATGCCGCCCTTAATAAAGTATGGACAGGCATCGGACTTGGAGAACCCGTTCCGGGAACGTGGAGCATCCTATTTATCATGACGATCATCACGCTTGTGATCAAATTTTTGACAGATGCATTTTTGAAAACGGAAATCGGGTTGGCGCTGAGAGCGACAGGGGATAATCAACGGATGATCCGCAGCTTCTCTGCCAATACGAATCTGATGATCATACTAGGATTAGGGATCTCGAATGGAATGGTGGCGCTATCCGGTGCCCTGATCGCCCAGTACAGCCGATTTGCCGACGTGGGAATGGGGATCGGGATGATCATCATCGGGCTTGCCTCTGTCATCATCGGGGAAGCATTATTCGGAACGAAGACGATTGCCCGTACGACCTTAGCTGTTATCGGCGGGGCGATCATCTATCGATTGGTCGTTTCCATGGCTCTTCGCGTCGATTTCCTTGAAACAGGAGATATGAAACTGATCACGGCGACCATCGTCATTCTGGCCCTTGTCATGCCTAAGGTGATGGATCGTTATAAGGATAAGAAACGAAAGGCGCAGCGGATGGCGGAACGGGTAAACCAAACGCCGATTTCAGAGAGAAAGGGTGATGGCGGTGTTACAATTAAATCGAATTCATAAAGTATTCAATGAAGGGACACCCGATGAGAAAATCGCCCTTGATGATATTCAGCTCTCTCTGAATCCAGGTGATTTCGTCACGGTCATCGGGAGTAATGGAGCCGGGAAATCGACACTGATGAATATCGTCTCAGGGGTGTTGATTCCTGATATCGGAAATGTGTTGATCGATGACCACGAGGTATCGAAGGTTTCTGAGTATAAACGTTCAAAGCTGATCGGGCGCGTATTTCAGGATCCCATGGCAGGGACGGCACCATCCATGACCATAGAAGAGAACCTGGCCATGGCGTATTCACGCAACCGGACGAGGACCTTCAGGATGGGGGTCACGAAGAAACGGAAAGTGTTCTTTAAAGAAGTACTTGAAACCCTTCATCTCGGACTTGAAAACCGCCTGAATGCCAAGGTAGGGTTATTGTCGGGTGGAGAACGGCAGGCCCTTTCCCTCTTGATGGCAACATTCACAGAGCCATCGATCCTGCTGCTGGATGAACATACGGCTGCCCTTGATCCGGCCCGGGCGGATCTGATTACGAACCTGACAAAGGAAATTGTGGAGAAGTACAAGCTCACTACATTGATGGTCACCCATAACATGCAGCAGGCCCTGGATCTCGGGAACCGCTTGATCATGATGGATAAGGGACAGATCATCCTTGAAGTGAATGAAGAACAGAAGAAGCATCTCACCGTCGAAGGATTGCTCCATGAATTCCAGAGGATCCGTGGCAGTCAACTGGCAAGTGACCGTGCCCTTCTATCATAGAACGTTAAAAAGAATAAACAACCTTCTGTAAAAAGCAACGGGACTTTGGTTCCGTTGCTTTTTTGCGTTAATAGAATCACTTTGCATAACTTATATTAATATAATATTTTAAATATTTTAACAATTTATTGACTATTTATAAAACAAAATGTTATTATATCGTTGAATTAACGTTATATAAAAATGTATGATTCGTTGGTTTAAAGGGGGAAAGCAATGAAGTCTGGATTAGCAGTAGGACATACCGCCATCGTTACGACTGAAGTCACCCCCGGCATGTATGCCCAGTTTGAAGGAAACGTGGTTCATCCCGTGTATTCAACGGTATCGATGGTATATCACATGGAATGGGCATCCAGGAAAATCATTCTACCCTATTTGGAAGATCACGAAGAGGGAATGGGGGCAGAGGTGAACGCCCGGCATGTGGCTCCGGCGAAAACAGGTTCCCTTCTTGAAATTAGAGCGAACGTTATTGAATATGAACGAAACGTCATCGTAACGGAAGTGACTGTCAGAGATAGAAAGAGTGACAGACTCATCGGAAAAGGTGAAGTGAAGCAAGTGGTATTACCGAAAGAGATAATCAAAGAAAGAATACAAGATAGCTAGAATCATTTATGAAGCGGGTAGTAAAAGGAGGAAGCAAAGTGTCTAAAGTATCGACTGAATTGAAAGCGGTTACAAACAGAGAGCTTGTAGGGGGAAATGATATGGATATGTTCCAGAAAATACAGAACCATGAACAGGTCGTTTTTTGCAACGATGAGGAAACAGGGCTTAAAGCCATCATCGCCATACATAATACCACCCTCGGTCCAGCTCTTGGCGGATGCCGCATGAGACCTTATTCATCAGTAGATGAAGCACTTGAAGACGTCCTGCGCCTATCCAAAGGCATGACGTATAAATGTGCAGCGGCCGACGTCGACTTCGGTGGAGGGAAGGCGGTCATTATCGGTGATCCGGAAAAAGATAAACATCCGGAGCTGTTCCGTGCCTTCGGTCAATTCGTTGAATCCCTTAATGGACGATTTTATACAGGGACGGATATGGGGACCACGCCTGAAGATTTCGTTTATGCCTTGAAAGAGACAAATTGTATCGTCGGCGTCAATGAAGAGTACGGCGGAAGCGGTGATTCATCCATCCCGACGGCCATGGGCGTGATTTATGGGTTGCAGGCGACAAACCAAAATGTCTGGGGTTCGAAAGACCTTTATGGAAAAAGCTACGCCATTCAGGGGCTCGGGAAAGTCGGGTTTAAAGTAGCCGAGCGACTGCTGGAAGAGGGAGCCGATCTGTATGTAACGGATATCAGTCAGAAATCCATCGATCTATTGGTTGCGAAAGCGAAGAACATGGGTGCGGCCATCAAAGTCGTATCGGGAGAGGAAATTTATTCTGTCGATGCGGATGTCTTCGTGCCATGTGCCATCGGGGGAGTCATCAACGATCACACGGTGGATCAGTTGAAAGTAAAGGCGGTCGTGGGTTCTGCCAATAATCAGCTATTAGATCTTTCCCATGGGTTGAGGCTTCACGAAAAAGGGATCCTGTACGCACCTGACTACATCGTCAATGCCGGCGGGCTGATCCAGGTGGCGGACGAATTATATGAGCCGAACAAAGAACGGGTCCTCCAAAAGACGAGTGCCATCTACAACAGCCTTCAAAACATATATTTGCAGTCAGAAAATGAGCACATGACCACGGTGGAAGCGGCCAACCGTTTCTGCGAAGACCGGATCCATGCACGCACGAGAAGAAACAGCTTCTTCTCCCATGCGAAGCGTCCGAAGTGGTCGGTGAGAACGTAAATCCAGGCAGTTTCATGATTATCCTTAATCTCCAACAATATTGCACCACACGAGGTGATGAAATGATCGAGGAATTTCAACTGGTCCAAGTGATGGACCAACAAGGACAACTGGTTCAAAGCGAGTATGAAAAAGATATTTCAGAAGAATTGGCCCGTACGTTTTACCGGCATCTCATCAGGATCCGCACTTTCGATCGTAAAGCCGTCAGCCTCCAGCGCCAGGGGCGGATCGGAACGTATGCACCATATGAAGGCCAGGAGGCATCCCAGGTGGGGAGCGCACTTGCCCTGCAGGAAAAAGACTGGTTATTTCCATCCTACCGCGATCATGGCGCAACCATGACATTCGGACATTCGCTCCTTCACATCCTTCTTTTCTGGAAAGGGAGGAATGAAGGCTGTGTGCCTCCTGAAGGGAAGAACATCTTCACTCCAGGCATCCCGATTGCGACCCAGCTTCCACATGCGGTAGGCGCGGCTTTCGCCGAGAAGAGAAAAGGAACCCGGAATGCGGCGATTGTCTATTTCGGAGACGGCGCCACTTCTGAGGGGGATTTTCATGAAGGATTGAATCTGGCAAGCGTATGGGGGGCTCCGGTCGTCTTTTTCAATCAAAATAATCAATATGCCATATCTGTCCCCATGCACAAGCAAATGAAGACGAAGACCATTGCCCAGAAAGCACTGGCCTATGATATTCCAAGCATTCGCATCGACGGCAATGATATTTTTGCCGTATATTTTGAAACATTGAAAGCACTGGAGCGAGCAAGGAACGGGGACGGACCTACCTTGATCGAGTCCGTGACATGGAGATACGGTGCCCATACGACAGCCGACGATCCGACGAAGTACCGTGATCAGCAGGAAAGCGAGTCCAGGCGTAAAGGTAATGACCCTGTCGATCGTTTAACAAAATACATGAAGCTGAGGGGCTGGCTTGACGCGGAATGGACGGCTTCTGTCCAAAAGGAATGTGCGAAGGAAGTGGACCTTGCCGTTGACGAACTGGAAGCATATCCAGCCGCAGATCCCAGCTTGATCTTCGATTATGTGTTTGCCACCCCGACGTGGACGATCCAGGAACAAAAAGAAAAGCTCCTTGAGCAATTGAGAGGTGAATAGAATGAGCACCTTAACGAAAATGAAAACATTGACGATGGTTCAGGCCATCACGGATGCCATGAGAGTGATGCTTCAGGAAAACGAGGATGTCCTGTTGATGGGGGAGGATATCGGGACGAACGGGGGAGTGTTCCGGGCGACTGACGGCCTGCAACAGGAATTCGGTGAAGACCGGGTGCTAGATACACCCTTAAGTGAAGCCGGCTTTATCGGTGCCGCCATCGGGATGGGGTTGAACGGATTCCGCCCGGTGACGGAGGTCCAGTTTTTAGGATTCATCTACCCGGCATATGAGCAGATCATGACCCATGCTTCCAGAATACGGGCACGCACACTCGGGTCTTTCACCTGCCCACTGGTCATCAGGGCTCCTTATGGGGCCGGGGTCCGGGCGCCGGAAATCCATTCCGATAGCACAGAGGCGCTTTTCACTCACATGCCGGGAATCAAGGTTGTCTGTCCGGCCACACCGTATGATGCCAAAGGTCTTCTGATTGCGGCGATTGAAGACCCCGATCCCGTCCTGTTCCTTGAGCCCATGAGATGTTACCGTTCTTCCAAAGAGGAAGTGCCGGAAGAGAAGTACACCGTGGAAATCGGGAAGGGCAAGGTAGTAGCAGAAGGGGAGGATGTCACGATCATTGCATGGGGGGCGATGGTGAAGATAGCCGAGGACGCAGCGAAGGAAGCGGCGGATAAAGGCATCTCCTGCGAGGTGCTTGACCTTAGAACCCTCTATCCCCTTGATAAGGATCTGATCTCGAACTCTGTCCAGAAGACGGGGAGAACCGTCATCGTCCACGAAGCCCATGCAACGGGTGGGGTAGGGAATGATGTGCTTGCGATCATCAATGACAAATCCTTTTTATATCAAAAAGCGCCTACAGAGCGCGTAACAGGATTCGATACGCCTGTTCCGTATTTCGGATTTGAAGATTTCTATTTGCCTGACACTAAACGAGTGCTTGCTGCAGTGGAGAAAGTGGCACGCTATTAGACAAGGAGGGAGTCCATGGAAGTTAAGCTTCATGATATCGGGGAAGGGATGACCGAAGCCAATATCAATCACTTTCTTGTGAAGGTGGGGGATGTCGTGAGAGCGGATCAACCACTTGTAGAGGTACAAACGGATAAAATGACGGCGGAGATCCCCGCACCGTTTTCAGGTGTGATCAAGGAATTCACCGTAAGTGAAGGTGAGACGATTCCAGTTGGATCGACGGTATTGTTGATGGAAAAGGAAAGCAGGGATGCAAGCCGTCGTACTGTTCCCCAAACGACTCAGGTCTTCAAGAAGAAGAGGATCCTTGCTTCGCCGTATACGAGAAAAATCGCAAGGGAAAATGGGGTAAATATAGAAGAAGTGGTCGGTTCAGGGGCCGGGGGGAGAATCGTCGATGAAGATGTTCTCCTCTATATGAAAGGCGAAATAGGGGCACCACCAAAACCTGAAGAGGAAACTGTGCCTGCTGTTCAAACGAAGCCAGCAGAAACCGTGCAGAAGACCATCCCTTTCAGGGGCAGACGAAAACAAATTGCTTCCAAGATGGCTCATTCACTCAGAACCATCCCGCACTGCACCCATTTTGAAGAAATCGACGTGACGAATCTATTAGTTTGGAAAGATACGATGAAAAGAGGAGGCCAGTCCGTTTCCATGGGGGCGTTTTTTATCAAAGCTCTTTCTGTCTGTTTAAAAGAGTTCCCGATCTTCAATGCCCGCCTCAATGAAGAGGAAGAATGCATAGAGCTTCAGCCACACCATAATATCGGTGTCGCAGTGGACACGGATGAAGGTCTGATCGTTCCTGTCATCAAAGGAGTGGAAGGAATGACAATGAAAGAAATCCAGGCCGAAATGAAGTCACTCACCGTCAAGGCGCAGGAAGGCAAGCTTGCGATGAAAGAGATCAAAGGAGGTACCTTCACGGTCAGTAATGTCGGCCCGCTGAACGGATCGATCGGGGCCACCCCGATCATTAACGAGCCGGAAGTGGCCCTCATCGCCTTTCATAAAACGAAGAAGCGTCCGATGGTGAATGAACACGATGACATTGTCGTCCGCTCCATGATGAATGTATCCATGTCCTTTGATCACAGAGTGGTGGATGGGGGGACGGCCGTGACATTTACAAATCGTTTGAGAGATTTGATCGAAGAGCCTCAATCCATGCTTTTGGAGTTGATATAAATGGTAGTGGGAGAAATTACAGAAGAAAAAGACGTCATTGTCATCGGAGGAGGTCCCGGAGGCTATCACGCAGCCATCAGAGCAACCGGCCTAGGTAGACAGGTCACGCTGATCGAACGGGGGGATCTGGGGGGCACCTGCTTGAATAAAGGCTGCATCCCATCAAAGGTATTCACCCATTTTGCCCAGGAATTCAAAAAGACGAAGCATTTGAAGGAGATGGGGATGGAGTTTGGGGAAGTAGAAGCAAACCTTGCGACTCTTCACCACTATAAAAATAAAAAAATCACCCAGCTCCGAACGGGTGTGGAATCCCTATGTAAAGCAAACAAGGTTGAAATCATTAAAGGGACGGCTTCATTCCTGTCAGAATCACGTATCGGAGTCGAAAACGGACATGAGTTCAGTCTTCTGAATTTTAAAGAGGCGATCATAGCAACAGGTGGTGACTTTCACTATCCGGATGAAATCGTCTTCAATGATGTTACGGTCCTGAAGGAAAGACAGGTTTTTGAGCTGGAGGATATCCCCCGGGAACTGATCATGTATGGTGCAGATTATATTTCATTGGAGATCGCGTCCGTTTTCTCAACATTGGGAAGTCGTGTCACGTTAATCCTGAGTGAAGAATTAGCATTGGATCCCTCCATTTCCAAAGAATTGTCCAGGCAGTTAAAAAAGCAGAAGATCAGTGTCATCAAAGATTGCGTACTGAAAAAGGCCAGTGAGAGGGACGGACATGTCCTTGCAGAGCTCGAAAAAGAAGATGGAGAAACGGTCTCCATCGAAGGCTCTCACTTTGTTGTGAGCGGCCAAGTAAAACCGAATCTATCAGATCTCGGTCTGGACCGCCTTCGTATAGAGATAACCGGGCAGGGATATATCCAGACAGATCGTGAGGGACGGACCTCCATTCCCCATATTTGGGCGATCGGGGATGTGACGGAAGGTCCGTCCCTCGCAGTGAAGGCGATTAAGCAGGGGAAGGTGGCTGCTGAGGCAATGGCCGGCCTTCCGGTAGAGGTGGATCTGCGTTTTGTGCCTACGGTGGTGCAGATGAGTCCCCCGATTGCGTACGCGGGCCTTACAGAAGAGGAAGCGCAGAGTGAAGGCTATTCGGTCACAGTGAGTGAGAACCCTGTCAGGGGAAATGGGTACGCCCAGCTCACAGAGGAGAAGGACGGATTCGTCAAAGTCGTGTCAGACAGTGAAACGGATGTGGTCCTTGGTATTCATATGATGGGAATGGGTGCGGTCGAGCTGATCACTGCAGGTGTAATGGGACTAGAAATGGCAGCGAGGGATGAGGACTTTCGCTTTCCGCTCTATCCCCACCCCAGCATGAATGAGACAATGCTCGAAGCGGTCGAAGGTTTAAAGGGGGACGCCGTCCATATGCCTCCCAGAAAAAAGGAAGCAGTGAGATGAAAAGAGGGACGGACTTCATCACAGAGAAGCGTTTAAGCTTTACTAGCCATTCTTGAGAAGTTAAATAAAAGGATTTAATATAATATTCAGAATATACTTACGTTTAATGGAGGGGTTAATATGCAAGAGAACGTGGCAAAAAAGCAGGTTAAGGTTGAAGAGGTCTTCCCGGTAAGAGATGTCGATTATTTAGAATATTATACAGGTAATGCAAAGCAGGCAGCCCACTTCTTCTGTACAGCATACGGATTTAAGACCGTTGCCTATTCAGGGCTCGAAACAGGCAATCGTGACACGGTATCCTATGTACTGCAACAAAACAAGGTGAGATTGCTCATTACAGGAAGTCTGCATGAAGGAAGCCGGGTATCCCAATTCGTGAAGAAACACGGAGACGGCATCAAAGACATCGCACTTGTCGTGGATGATGTTGAAAAGGCTTACAATGGAGCGGTGTCACGAGGTGCCATTGAAATCATGCCCCCTTCAACACTGGAAGACGACAACGGAAAAGTGAAGAAAGCCGTGATCGGTACATACGGGGACACGATTCATACACTTGTGGAACGTAAAGATTACAAAGGGATTTTCATGCCTGGCTTTGAAAAATATGATACCGCGCTTAAAAACGAAGATGCCGGCATCATCGCTGTCGACCACGTCGTCGGAAACGTGGAGCGCATGGAAGAGTGGGTGGAATACTACGAAAAAGTGATGGGCTTCAAGGAAATGCGTCATTTCACAAATGAAGACATCACAACAGAATATTCTGCCCTGATGTCCAAGGTCATGCATAACGGCGGACGCATCAAATTCCCGATCAATGAACCTGCTGAAGGGAAACGCAAATCACAAATCCAGGAATATCTTGAGTTCTACGGCGGTCCGGGAGTGCAGCATATTGCCATCCTGACAGAGGATATTGTGAAGACAGTCGGGATCCTTAAGGAAAATGGAGTAGAGTTCTTAAGCACTCCGGATTCCTACTACGAAATGCTCTCAGAACGTGTAGGTGAAATTGATGAAGAGATTTCGCAAATCAAAGAGTTGAATATTTTAGTAGACAGAGATGACGAAGGGTATCTGCTTCAAATTTTCACGAAGCCTATCGTGGATCGTCCGACACTATTCATCGAAGTGATCCAGCGTAAAGGGGCGAGGGGATTCGGCGAAGGAAACTTCAAAGCATTATTCGAATCCATCGAACGCGAACAGGAGCGCAGAGGAAACCTATAAAAATAGATAGATAGAATATATATAACGGGGGTCAAAGGACCGGTCAGGGGGTTAACTCATGAAGAGATTAGCTGCTTCTACGCTTAATATCGTACAGATTGCAGGTACATATTTTAACGGGAAGATAAGCTAACACATGAGTCAACCCCCTTCATCCATGAGGAAGGCGAGGGTATATGTATGGCATTGAAGTTCAAAACAAGGGAAGCGGTCACACATATCGCTCCATATGTGCTGGGGAAGACGCTTCTGGACTTAAAGAAGGAGCATGGACTCAGCTCGATCAGAAAGTTATCAGAAAATGAAAATATATATGGCTGCTCCCCTAAAGTGAAAGAATGGTTCAAAGAAAACGGTAGCGACCTGTTTTTATATCCCGACGGGGCTGCGGTTGATTTGAGTCAAAAGGTTTCAGCGTTCTTAGGCGTTCCGAAAGAACAACTCGTATTCGGAAACGGATCGGATGAAGTGATCCGATTGTTGACGAGGGCCTATTTGAGCAACGGCGACGAGGCGATCATGGCCGATGTGACGTTTCCGAGGTACCAGACCAATGTGTTGCTAGAGGGAGGCACACCTGTCATTGTCCCTCTCGTAGACGGTACCCACGATTTACAGGGCATGCATGACCACATCACTTCAAGAACAAAACTGATCTTTGTATGTAATCCCAATAACCCTACAGGGACCATCGTCGGGAAAAGAGAACTACTGCAGTTTATCGAAAGTGTCCCATCACACGTTCTCGTGGTGGTGGATGAAGCCTATATGGAGTACGTGACAACCGATGATTATTTAGAAACCCTGCCGCTTCTGTCGGCATTCGAAAACCTGATCGTCCTCAGGACATTTTCGAAAATTTATGGGCTGGCCGGGTTAAGGGTCGGTTTCGGGGTCATGAATGAGGAAGTTGCGGAACAGCTCCGTAAAGTGAAGGATGTCTTCAATGTGAATACCGTTGCCCAGAAATCGGCGATCATCGCCCTGGAAGATCAGGCATTTATAAGGGAGTGTACCCATAAGAACGAACAGGGTCGTCATTACTTGGAGGGGGAATTCGACCGGATGGGCTTATCCTATTTCCCTTCCCAATCGAACTTTATCATGGTGGACACAGGATTGAATGGGGACGTGGTTTCCCATGAACTTGTAAAAGAGGGTCTCGTCGTCCGTTCAGGGACGCTTCTGGGATACCCGAACACGGTAAGGGTCACGATTGGAACAGAAGAGGATAATAAACGATTCGTTAGAGCTCTGGAAGTCATTTTGAATAACGAAGGGGTGAAGTGAAATGGACATCAAACCCCAGACGCTTGAGTGGCAGGCAGCTTATAAATTGATGATCGGCTCGATTCTGCCAAGGCCGATTGCCTTCGTTTCCTCCATTGATGAAAAAGGGAATGCGAACCTCGCTCCATACAGCTTCTTTACGGCGATTTCTGCAGAGCCTATGCTCGTCTGCTTCTCTCCCATGAGAAGAGGGAAAGATGGCAGCAAAAAGGATACCCTCAGAAATATCGAGACAACGAAGGAATTTGTCATCAACATCGTCAGTGAAGAGTTTGTGGAGGAGATGAACAACTGTGCCATCGAATTTGAATCCGGCGTGGATGAATTTGAACAGGTCGGGCTGACGAAGAAGGAGTCCATTACGGTAAAGCCTCCTGGAGTAACGGAAAGCAAGGTTCAGTTGGAATGCGTGCTTCATGAGGTCCTTCACTTCGGCAATCATCCCGGTGCAGGAAGCCTTGTCATCGGGAAGGTGGAGTGTGTCAGGATCAATGATGAACTCTACTATGACGGGAAAATAGATTCAGAGAAACTCAAACCGGTGGGAAGGCTTGCAGGCCAAATGTACACCAAACCATTATCCGATTCATTTGAATTGATTCGAAAAAGGTGATGACACGTGAAGTTGGTGAGTTTTTTAATAGATGGTGAAGTAAAGGCGGGGATGGTTCAGGATGAACTTGTCGTGGACATCCATGCCGTGAGCGGAGGCTCACTCCCTAAAGATATGATATCCTTCATCGAACTTGGTGACGAAGGCTTAAAACGGATGAAGGAGCTCGGAAGCTTTTTGGAAAAAGACAAGGGAGTGCATTCAATACATGATATCACCCTGAAGTCGCCGATTCCAAGGCCTGTGAGCATCCGGGATTTCTATGCCTTCGAGGAGCATGTGAAAACGGCCCGTAAACAAAGGGGGCTCGATGTGGTTCCGGAATGGTATGACATTCCCGTGTTTTATTTCACCAATCACTTGGCTGTAAAAGGTCCCGGTGACCACATCGGGAAACCTGCTGGCTGTGAGTGGCTCGATTACGAGCTGGAAATCGCCTGCGTCATCGGAAAAGCAGGCCGGAACATTTCCCGAGACAACGCGGAAGACTTCATTTACGGCTATATGATCATGAATGACTGGAGTGCAAGGGACATCCAGAAGCATGAAATGAAAGTCGGGCTCGGTCCCGCGAAAGGAAAGGATTTTGCCACGTCATTCGGACCTTATTTAGTGACGAAGGATGAGATGGATACGTATCAGAGCGGGGATCGTCTTGACCTTCCCATGACGGCAAAAGTAAACGGGAAGCTATTATCCGAGGGGAATTATCAGGATATTCATTATACATTTGGAGACATGATCGAACGCGCATCGAAAGACGTCACCCTGTATCCTGGTGAGGTGATTGGATCCGGTACGGTAGGAACCGGCTGCATTTTAGAGATCGGTACCGAGAAGCACCCGTGGTTGAAGCCCGGGGATGTGGTGGAATTAGAGATTAAGGGATTAGGAGTTTTAAGTAATACGATTGTAGAGAGAAGAGAGGGGGAAGACCATGTACTATCGTCAATTGGGGAACATACCTCATAAACGTCACACCATGTTTAAAAAGGAAGATGGCACGCTTTACAGGGAGCAGGTCATGGGAACGAAGGGATTCTCGGGAACCCAGTCGATCCTGTATCATCATCATTTGCCCACGGCTGTGGCGAGAACAGAGTATTTAGGCAGTTATTTGCCGGAATTTGAAGAAGAGGGTGCTCTGCGCCATCGACATTTCTTTACAGACAAGGTAGAAAAGAAAGGCTGTGCCTTAAAGAGCCGTGAGTATTTACTTGGTAATTCCGATTTATTGATTGGAACCGCCTATGTCACGGAAGAGATGACAAGCTTTTACCGGAATGGTGACGGTGATGAAATGCTTTATATCCATTTTGGTAAAGGGAAGGTAGAGACGATGTTCGGAACGATCACGTATGGAAAAGGTGATTATGTGGTGATTCCGATCGGAACCATCTACCGTGTCGTTCCTGAAGAAGAGACGAAGATGCTGATCGTCGAGTCCTTCAGCCAGATCACCACTCCCCGTCGCTATCGTAACGAGTACGGTCAGCTGCTGGAACACAGTCCGTTTTGTGAGCGTGATCTCCGGGGGCCGGAGAAGCTTGAAACGAAGGATGAAAAGGGAGAGTTTGAAGTGATCACCAAATCAAGGGGCGCGCTTCATTCCCACGTATTGGATCATCATCCACTGGACGTTGTCGGATGGGATGGATATTTGTATCCATGGGTATTCAACATAGAGGATTTCGAGCCGATCACCGGCCGTGTCCATCAGCCGCCGCCTGTCCACCAGACGTTTGAAGGTCATAACTTTGTTGTGTGTTCATTCGTGCCGCGATTATATGATTATCATCCGGAGTCAATCCCGGCTCCCTACAACCACAGCAACGTGAACAGTGATGAACTGCTATATTATGTGGAAGGGAACTTCATGAGCAGGAAGGGGATCAAGGAAGGGTCGATCACCCTCCATCCGAGCGGAATTCCACACGGGCCTCATCCTGGAACGACGGAAGCCAGTATCGGAAAAAAAGAAACGTTGGAGCTCGCTGTCATGATCGATACCTTCAAGCCGTTGAAAATTGTCAAAAAAGCAAACGATGTCGAAGATCAGAATTATATGTTTACATGGGTATAGAAGAATCAATCCAGAGGCCCCGCTCTGGATTGATTCTTTTTTTGTTGAATGAACATGCCAATTGCTAAAATAGTTTTCAGCTTTCTCATTCCGGATTCGATCCGATTGGGTACAAACTCCCCGAACGCCCATTCCTGTAGGATTTTGTCGAAATTTTTTTGAAGAGGTATTCTCTAAATCTGAACCATCATTCACCCCCCCTTAACAAAAAAATCTCAAAAAAAATTTTCTTACCACAAACTCTATGAGGACAAAGATGTAAGCGTTTACTTATAATCAGATTAATCTAAATAGTCAAATAATTTACAAAAAGCCTGTTGACCTTCCAGGGAAACGGGAGTAATATTGTCCTCAATATAAAAAACAAAGCCGGCGGGAAGCGGCAGTCACAAACCAATCAGCCGCGTTCTGAGTAGGCTTATTCAGCTAACGTACTTTCGTTGCAAAAATAAATTTCTGAATAGTCAAATAAATTTCAACCGGGAAAGGAATGATTAACATGAACGAACAGTGGATCTACTTAGACGGACAATACGTAAAAAAGGAAGACGCAGTTGTATCTGTGTACGACCATGGTTTTTTATATGGAGATGGAGTGTTCGAAGGGATTCGAATGTACGATGGGAACGTGTTCCGTCTGGATGAACATGTTGATCGCCTTTATGACTCAGCAAAATCCATCATGTTGCACATTGAACTCTCTAAAGAAGAGATGAGCGACATTATCGTTGATACATTGAAAAAAAATCAGCTCGAGAATGCCTACATACGGGTGGTCATTTCCAGGGGTGTTGGAAACCTGGGGTTGGATCCATTCACTTGCAGGAAGCCGCAGGTCATCGTCATTGCTGAACAACTGGCCCTATTCCCTAAAAGCTTATATGAAACGGGCATCGATATCGTTACCGTCGCAAGCCGGCGAAATCGTGCGGATGTACTCTCACCCAAAGTTAAATCATTAAACTACTTAAATAACATTCTCGTTAAAATCGAAGCAAATCTTGCAGGCGTCAGCGAAGCCTTGATGTTGAACGATCAAGGATATGTAGCAGAAGGATCCGCCGATAACATCTTCATTGTGAAGAAAGGAAAAATCCTTACACCTCCAGGATATGTAGGAGCGCTTGAAGGGATCACCCGGAATGCCATCATCGAAATCGCCGAAAAGTCGGGTTTCGAGATGAAAGAAGAAGTCTTCACCCGACATGATGTATACACAGCAGATGAAGTGTTCTTAACAGGAACAGCCGCTGAAGTCATTGCGGTTGTAAAAGTTGACGGCCGTGTCATCGGAGACGGAAAACCTGGAAAGTATACAAATCAATTATTACAGGAATTCAGAAACACTGTCACGCAGGATGGAAGAAAAGTTTACAAACAAAATGCTCAAGTTGGCTAAGTTGGAGGTGATGACGTGCGAAGTGACATGATCAAGAAAGGGATCGACCGGGCTCCCCACCGCAGTTTACTCTATGCGACGGGAGTCAAGCTCGAAGACATGGAAAAACCATTTATCGGGGTGTGTAACTCTTACATCGACATCATCCCCGGTCATATGCATTTAAACGGATTCGCCCAGGTGGTGAAAGAAGCGATCCGGGAAGCGGGGGGAATCCCGTTCGAATTCAATACGATTGGTGTGGATGACGGAATCGCCATGGGACATATCGGGATGAGGTACTCACTCCCAAGTCGCGAACTGATCGCCGACTCGGCAGAAACCGTCATCAACGCTCACTGGTTCGACGGGGTGTTCTACATTCCAAACTGTGACAAGATCACACCGGGAATGCTGATGGCATCAGTCAGAACAAATGTCCCTTCCGTTTTTGTATCGGGTGGTCCGATGGAAGCAGGAGTCTCAAGTGACGGGAAGCCATTATCACTCGTATCCGTTTTCGAAGGAGTCGGAGCCCATCAGTCAGGAAGGATGACGGCAGAACAGCTTCTCGACATCGAAGCCAATGCCTGTCCGACCTGTGGGTCATGCTCAGGGATGTTCACGGCGAACTCCATGAATTCCTTGATGGAGATGCTTGGAATGGCTCCTCCGGGTAATGGAACGATTGTGGCTACTTCTGATGAGCGGCACCAGTTAATCAAGGATGCAGCAAAGTACCTCGTGGAAATGGTAAAGAAAGATATCAAACCGAGGGATATCATAACTGAGGATACCATCGATGACGCATTCGCCTTGGATATGGCGATGGGAGGTTCAACGAATACGGTCCTCCATACGCTGGCGATTGCCAATGAGGCGGAAATCGATTACGACATCAACCGGATCAATAAAGTCGCTGAACGGGTTCCCTATTTATCCAAGATAAGCCCGGCATCCGATTACTCCATGCAGGATGTTCACAATGCAGGAGGGGTCAGCGCCATCATTAAAGAGCTGTGTGAAATGGAAGCCGTACACAAAGACCGCATCACCGTTACAGGAAAGTCACTTTATGAAAATGTGAAGGATGCTCATATTCAAAATGATGATGTCATCCGCCGCAGGGAAAATGCCCACAGTCCAGTCGGGGGATTATCCGTCCTCTTCGGGAATATCGCTCCAAATGGCGGTGTCATCAAAGTGGGGGCAGTCGACCCATCCATTAAAACATTCATGGGTGAAGCGATTGTATATGAATCCCAGGATGATGCCCTTGCCGGAATTGAAAGCGGAGAAGTGAAAGAAGGTCATGTTGTCGTCATCAGATATGAAGGTCCAAAGGGCGGTCCGGGGATGCCGGAGATGCTTGCACCGACGGCAGCCATTGCAGGACGCGGGCTTGAGAAGAAAGTCGCCCTCATGACAGACGGCAGATTTTCAGGAGCATCCCGGGGCATTTCAATCGGGCATGTCTCCCCTGAAGCAGCTGAAGGAGGGCCGATCGGTGTGGTGGAAAATGGAGATCCCATCTTCATTGACCTCACCAACCGGACGATTTCCCTCATGGTTTCTGAAGAAGAGATGAAGTTCAGACAACAGGAGTGGGTACAGCCTCCTCCGAAAATCAAAAAAGGGTATCTTGCCAGATACGCAAAACTTGTTACATCAGCGAGTACAGGTGGAATCTTGAAAACGGAATAAGTGAAAGCGTTGAAGAGGTAAAAGGATTGGGAGCTGTATTTTCAGAGAGCTGGTGGTGCTGCAAACCAGTAATACAACCAATACCGACATCCCCTCTGAGTATCGTTCTGAACCGTGTAAGTAGGAACGATCGAGTAGATGATACTCGTTACAAAAACAAAGGCTGGTGAAACCGATCAGCCTGCCAAGGGAGATGATATCGATCATCTCTGAACTAGGGTGGTACCGTGGAAAGGATGAAGACCTTTTCGCCCCTGCGAAAGATGAACTCTGTCGTAGTGGGTGGAAAGGTCTTTTTTGTTTGAATGAATTGGATGAACCATGCTGAGTGAAAAATCAATCATAGCAATTTAATAAGGGGAGGAGATAGGCAATGAGAGCGAAGGTAGAGGCAGAACCGGCTTCACAGACACTGACAGAAAACGGCAACGGTGCTGATATGCTCATGAAAGCTTTGAAGGAGGAAAAGGTTGAGATTCTGTTTGGGTACCCTGGAGGAGCGGTCTTGCCGATTTACGATGCTCTATACAAAGCCCCGATCAAGCACGTACTCGCCCGCCATGAACAAGGGGCCATCCACGCGGCTGAGGGATATGCAAGGGTATCGGGGAAGCCGGGTGTGGTCATAGCCACGTCAGGACCCGGTGCTACGAATCTCGTGACAGGGATTGCCGATGCCATGATGGATTCCCTTCCACTGGTCGTTTTTACGGGGCAGGTGGCTTCAGGGGTCATCGGGACCGACGCATTCCAGGAAGCGGACGTGGTAGGCATCACGATGCCGATCACCAAGCACAATTACCAGGTGCGGGATATTAAAGATTTACCGAGGATCGTGAAGGAAGCCTTTCATATCGCATCAACCGGGAGGCCCGGACCCGTACTCGTCGATATTCCAAAAGACTTGACCTTGCAGCAGGCCTACCCGGTACACGAAGTGGAAATGGACTTACCCGGTTATCAGCCCAACTTTTATCCGAATCCCCTCCAAATCAAGAAGCTGGTGGATGCGATCAAGGTGTCGAAGCAGCCCGTCATCCTTGCAGGGGCAGGGGTGCTTCACGGAAAGGCGACGGAGGAATTGAAGACCTTCGCTGAACAATATGACATTCCGGTGGTTCACACCTTATTGGGATTAGGGGGATTCCCTGCAGACCATACCCTGTTTCTCGGCATGGCAGGGATGCACGGATGTTATGCGAGTAACATGGCCATCCATGAATGTGACTTGCTCATCAATATCGGTGCCCGTTTCGATGACCGTTTAACAGGGAATCTCGCTACCTTTGCACCAAGGGCCAAAGTGGTTCATATCGACATCGACCCGGCTGAGATTGGGAAGAACGTTGAAACCCAGATCCCGATTGTGGCCGATGCGAAACAGGCGCTTACAAGACTCCTTCAACATGAACCCGGGAAGCCCGATTTCGATGCCTGGCATCAGCATCTTAAATCATACAAAAGGGAATATCCTTTCTGGTATAACCAGGCTCATGATGTATTGTCCCCTCAGCGTTTGATTGAGCAGGTGTACGAAATGACGAACGGGGAAGCCGTCGTCACAACGGACGTGGGTCAGCATCAAATGTGGGCGGCACAATACTATTCTTTTAAAAAGCCGAATAACTGGGTCACATCCGGAGGACTTGGCACGATGGGATTCGGATTCCCCGCAGCAATCGGGGCACAGTTAGCAAACCCGGACAGTACAGTGGTCGCCTTTGTAGGAGATGGGGGATTCCAGATGACCCTCCAGGAGCTTGTCCTCCTGAAAGAATTGAACCTTCCTGTGAAAGTGGTCCTCCTCAATAACGGCACACTTGGAATGGTAAGACAGTGGCAGGAAACGTTCTTCGAAGAGAGATACTCCCAATCAGTGTTCTCCACCCAGCCTGATTTTGTGAAACTGGCTGAATCATATGGGATCAAAGGATATAAAGTACAAACCCAGGAAGAAGTCGATTCTGTTTTAAAAGAAGCCTTAACAAGTGATGAACCGGTGCTCATCGATTGCTGGGTGAACCCGAAGGAGAATGTCTACCCGATGGTGGCTCCAGGAAAAGGATTACACGAAATGTTAGGAGTGAAACCATGAGGAAACGGATTGTAACAGCCCTTGTTCATAACCGGAGCGGTGTCTTGAACCGGGTGACCGGATTGTTTACAAAGCGTCAGTTCAATATTGAAAGCATTTCGGTCGGATATACAGAGACGGAAGGGATTTCGAGGATGACCTTCGTCGTCAACGTAGAAGACGATCGTAAAATCGAACAGCTCCTGAAGCAGCTCCATAAACAGATCGATGTCCTCAAGGTTTCAGACATCACGGATCAAGGGGTGGTCGCCAGGGAACTTGCCCTCATCAAAGTGTTGAGTACAGGGCAGACCCGATCCGAAATCAACGGCATTGTAGAACCGTTCAGGGCCGCCATCATTGATGTTGCAAGGGACAGCGTAACGGTTCAGGTAACGGGGGAGACATCCAAGATCGAAGCCATCATCGACCTGTTGAGACCATATGGAATCAAAGAGATCGCCCGTACCGGCATCACGGCATTCGCCAGGGGAAATGGAAAGTCGGTCACAGACCTGAAACAGTATTCTATTGTGAATTAGAAGCGACCTGAAAAAACTTATTATTCAAAAAATGGAGAGGATGAGGGAAATGGTAAAGGTATATTATAACGGAGATGTGAATGAAGAGGTTTTAAAGGGGAAGAAAGTAGCGGTTGTCGGTTATGGCTCACAAGGTCACGCACATGCTCAAAATCTGAAGGAGAGCGGATTTGATGTAGTAGTGGGATTGCGAAAAGGAAAGTCGTGGGACCAGGCGGAAAAGGACGGATTCGATGTCTACTCCGTCCGTGAAGCGAGTGAACAGGCGGATGTCATCATGGTTCTCCTGCCGGATGAGCATCAGCCGAAAGTATATGAAGCAGAAATCAAGCCGGCCCTGTCATCAGGCAAAGCACTCGCATTTGCACACGGATTCAATATCCATTTCCACCAAGTGGTCCCTCCTGAAGATGTGGATGTGTTCCTTGTTGCCCCTAAAGGACCCGGACATCTTGTAAGAAGGACATTTGAAGAAGGAGCCGGGGTACCTGCACTCTTCGGGGTTTATCAAGACGCTTCAGGTCAAGCCGCAGAACTGGCCCTGGCGTATGCAAAAGGTGTCGGTGCAGGACGTGCAGGAATCTTGGAAACATCCTTCCAGGAAGAAACAGAAACGGATCTGTTCGGGGAACAGGCAGTCCTTTGTGGAGGGGTGACATCCCTAGTGAAAGCAGGATTTGAAACACTGGTCGAAGCCGGTTATCAAAAAGAAGTCGCCTATTTTGAGTGTTTACACGAATTGAAGCTGATCGTTGATTTGATGTATGAACAGGGATTGGAAGGGATGCGCTATTCGATCTCGGACACGGCTCAGTGGGGAGATTTCGTTTCAGGTCCAAGGGTAGTGAATGAGGAAACGAAAGCCCGCATGAAGGAAGTACTGACGGATATCCAAACAGGAAAATTTGCGAAGGGATGGATCCTGGAGAACCAGGCGAACCGTCCGGAATTCAACGCCATCAATCAGCGTGAAAGTCAGCACCCGATCGAAGTCGTTGGAAGAGAGCTTCGTAAAATGATGCCATTTGTACAGAAACCTTCTACTAAAGAAAAGGAAGTGGTAGCGAGTGCGAACCATTGAGATCTTTGACACGACTCTACGTGACGGAGAACAGTCAGCAGGCGTAAATCTTAATACGATTGAAAAGATCGAGGTAGCGAAGCAGCTGGAGAGACTCGGGGTGGACGTCATTGAAGCTGGATTTCCTGCAGCTTCAAAAGGGGACTTCGATGCCGTGCAGCGGATCGGTTCCACGATCAAGAATAGCTCGGTAACGGGACTTGCGCGGGCGCAGCAGCGGGACATCGATGCCGTATGGGAATCCCTTAAAGGAACGGCGGAACCAAGGCTGCATGTCTTCCTTGCAACCTCCCCGATTCACATGACCCATAAGCTGAAGATGACACCCGATCAGGTCATCGATACGGCCGTGCAGGCTGTTCAGTACGCGAAGAAATTTTTCCCGGTCGTTCAGTGGTCGGCGGAAGATGCTTGCAGGTCGGATCTCAACTTTTTAGTGAAGATCATGGAGAGGGTCATTGATGCCGGAGCATCCGTCATCAACCTTCCCGATACGGTGGGGTATATCACCCCTCATAAATACGGTGAATTGTTTCGGTACGTAAGAGAAAATGTACCGAATATCGATGGGGTAAAGCTATCGGCACATTGCCATGATGACCTGGGGATGGCGACGGCCAATTCCCTTGCAGCGATTGAAAACGGAGCCGATCAAATTGAGGGAACCATCAATGGAATCGGTGAACGTGCCGGGAATGCAGCCTTGGAGGAAGTCGCTGTTGCCCTTCGCATCCGTGAAGATTTCTACGGAGCGACGACCAGACTGAAGCTGGATGAAATCAAGAAAACAAGCTCTCTTGTCAGTAAGCTGACGGGGATGAGGGTACCGGCTAACAAAGCGGTTGTAGGGGATAATGCCTTCGCCCATGAATCAGGCATCCATCAGGATGGCGTATTGAAAGAGAAAACAACTTACGAAATTATCACACCGGAACTGATCGGAGTGAATTCAAACCGACTTGTTCTTGGAAAACATTCAGGACGTCACGCATTCAAGAATAAAGCCGTCGAGCTGGGCTTTGACTTAACGGATGAAAAGTTGAACGAAGCATTCCACACATTTAAAGATCTTGCGGATAAGAAGAAGGAAATCGTCGATGAAGATCTCTTCAGCATCTTGACGAATAAGCAGACGGAAATGACTGAAGGTGTCGGATTCACACTGGAAAGAATGCAGGTTCAATATGGGATGGACAATATCCCGACGGCCACGATCGAATTGAAATTTGAAGACGGAAACGTCACCCGCCTTGCTTCAACCGGATCCGGAAGCGTGGAAGCCATCTACAATACCATCGAAAAAATCCTGCCTGGCAAGTCAAAGCTGTTGGATTACAAAATCAACTCAGTGGGCGGCGGCCGTGATGCACTCGCCGAAGTGTATGTCCGACTGGAGTATGACGGTGAAAATACAAGCGGACGCGGAACCGCTCAGGATGTATTGGAAGCATCAGCCCGCGCTTATCTAAATGCAGTGAACCGGTCGGCACAGCGATCACACACGAGAGAGAAAGAAGCGATGCAAGTCAGCTTATAAACCACGGGAGCCTTGAATTTCAAGGCTCCTCCTAAACCAAAAAAATCAGGAGGTAATTCTAATGAAGAAAAAAATCGCTGTACTACCAGGAGACGGTATCGGTCAAGAGATTATGGACGGGGCATTAGAAGTACTGAAGGCAGTGGGTGATTGGTTCGGTCATGAATTCGAAGTGGAGAAAGGATTCATCGGCGGATCGGCCGTTGATCGCTTCGGTACACCGTTACCTCCTGAAACAATCAAGCTTTGTAAAGAGAGCGATGCCGTCCTATTAGGGGCGGTCGGAGGACCGAAATGGGAGCACTTGCCGAAGGAAATCCGTCCTGAAAAAGGGCTCCTGGCCATCCGGAAAGAGTTCGACCTTTTCGCGAATCTGCGCCCGGTGAAGGCATTTGAAAGTTTACTGGGGGCATCCCCACTCAAACGGGAGATTGTTGAAGAAGTAGATTTGGTGATTGTCAGGGAGCTGACGGGAGGATTGTACTTCGGTCAGCCGTCCGGTCGCCAGGGGAAGCGGGATGAAGTGGCCGTTGACACCCTGGTATATGAAAAAAGTGAAATCGAACGGATCGTTCATAAGGCATTCAAGCTGGCTCAAAAACGCAAGAAGAAAGTAACGTCAGTCGACAAGGCAAACGTTCTGGAAACCAGTCGAATGTGGCGTGAAGTCGTGAACGAAGTGGCCGGTGAATATCCGGATGTAGAAGTCGAACACATGCTTGTGGATGTCGCAGCCATGAAGCTGATGTATCAGCCGAAACAATTCGACGTGCTTGTGACCGAGAACATGTTCGGAGACATCCTGAGCGACGAAGCCTCCATGATCACAGGCTCACTTGGAATGCTTCCTTCCGCCAGTTTACGGGGGGATTCATTCGGCCTTTACGAACCGGTTCACGGATCCGCCCCTGATATCGCCGGAAAAGGAAAAGCAAATCCCCTGGCTATGATTCTATCGGTAGCCATGATGCTTCGCCATTCCTTCGGCTTGAAAGAAGAAGCGGAAATGATCGAAATGGGGGTCCAGGAAGTCCTGAATGCAGGTTACCGGACAGGAGACCTTTGGACGATGGGACGCGGAACCGTCGTCGGAACGGGTGCCATGAGTCAGCTGGTCGTAGAGCGTCTGGAAGCGGATCATGCCCTGTCCTCCATCCTGGCAGCGTACTTGTAATAATATATTTTATGGGGAGGGTGACCGGAGCGGAAATCAACGGTCACTCTCTCCACCAAAGCAGTCTTCATTAAAAAAAATCTTACCAAACCAGGAGGGAGTTCATGGCAGGGAAAAATATCATCGAAAAGATATGGGAAAAGCACATCGTACACAGGGAAAAGGGCAAGCCGGATTTATTATATATCGATCTTCACCTTGTACATGAAGTAACGTCCCCCCAGGCATTCGAGGGGCTGCGCCTGAAAGATCGCAAGCTCAGGAGGCCGGATCTGACTTACGCGACCATGGACCACAACGTTCCGACAAGGGAGCGTCACATTGTCAGAGATGAGATCGCCCGACTGCAAATGGAGACGTTGAAGAAAAACTGTGCAGAATTCGGCGTCACCCTGGCTGACATCCATCATCCCGATCAAGGAATCGTCCACGTCATCGGTCCTGAATTGGGTCTGACCCAACCGGGGAAAACGATCGTGTGCGGAGACAGCCATACTTCCACACACGGAGCGTTCGGGGCACTGGCCTTTGGGATCGGAACCAGTGAGGTGGAGCATGTACTGGCGACTCAGACACTGTGGCAATCGAAGCCCCGGACCCTTCAAGTCGAAGTCTCAGGGGAACTCGGATTCGGTGTCACGGCAAAAGACGTGATCCTGAACATCATTTCCACCTATGGAGTGGGTTTCGGCACCGGATATGTCATCGAATTCACTGGAGACGTGATTCGCAATCTGTCCATGGAAGAAAGAATGACCGTCTGTAATATGAGCATTGAAGCAGGTGCGAAAGCCGGATTGATCAGTCCCGATGAAACGACCTTTGACTATTTAGAGGGCAGGGAATACCTTCCCAAGAACAAATCATTCCAGCAGTGCAAGGAAGAGTGGCAATCCCTGACAAGCGATCGTGACGCCACCTATGATCACAGAATTGAGGTGAAGGGTGAAAAGATCGAACCTCATGTGACATGGGGGACGAACCCGGGGATGGGAGCCGGGATTTCAAGGTCCGTCCCTCATCCGGATGAGTACGGTGACCCTTCTGAAAGGGAAGGGGTTGAGCGGGCGCTTCATTATATGGGGCTTGAAGCCGGAATGAGAATCGAGGACATCGAGGTTGATTATGTATTTATCGGTTCTTGTACGAATTCACGCTTGAGTGACTTGAGAGCGGCAGCTGAAGTGGTGAAAGGGCACAGCGTTAAGCAGGGCGTCACCGCATTGGTTGTTCCCGGCTCCTTTAAAGTAAAGAAAAAGGCAGAAGAGGAAGGCTTGGATACGATCTTTACAGAAGCTGGTTTTGAATGGAGGGAAGCGGGATGCAGCATGTGTCTCGCCATGAATGACGATATCGTCCCACCCGGCAAACGCTGTGCATCGACTTCCAACCGGAACTTTGAAGGCAGGCAGGGTAATGGTTCAAGAACCCATCTTCTCAGTCCTTCCATGGCAGCAGCGGCGGCCGTGACAGGGAAATTGACCGACGTACGAAAGCTTGAAAAAATGCCGATTTCATAGGAGGTGAAAAGGGTGGCAATCAATCATGTGGAAGCGAATGTATTTCCTCTCAGGAGGGACAACGTAGATACGGATCAAATCATACCGAAACAATTCTTGAAAAGGATCGAGCGTAAAGGCTTCGGTCAGTTCTTGTTTTATCATTGGCGGTTTGAAGACGATGGGAAGTCCCTGAGACACGACTTCTCATTGGATACCCCAAAATACCGGGATTCCGAGATTCTTCTCGGCGGAAAGAATTTCGGATGCGGGTCTTCACGGGAACATGCACCCTGGGCCCTTCAGGACTATGGATTTCAAGTGATCATCGCGAAGAGCTTCGCAGACATTTTTTATAACAATTGTTTAAAGAATGGGATCCTGCCGATTCAGTTGGATGATAAAACAGTCGATGCCCTCATGAAGAATGAGAGTCAAGTTGATTTATATAAAATTGAAGTGTCCCTTGAGCACCAGACCATTTGTGATTCTGAGGGGCTGCGTGTCTCCTTTGACATTGATCCTTATTGGAAAACGATGCTTCTGAAGGGTCTGGATGAAATCGATTTAACGTTGCATTACGGTAACCATATCGAAGACTACGAAAAAAAATATGAGGTGAGTGACTTGGGAATTTAATGGATAACACTGAAGTGGTAGAAGCAATGGAAAGAATCAGTCATCAGGTGCATCGAACACCGTTAAAGCAATCATCGACGCTGAATGCGTTCACTGGTGGAGAAGTCTATTTGAAAATGGAGAATCTGCAGCGGACAGGTTCCTTCAAAGTAAGGGGTGCCATGAATAAAATCATGTCATTGTCTGAAGAAGAAGCAGGGAAGGGGATCATTGCCGCTTCGGCAGGTAATCATGCCCAAGGGGTGGCGCTGGCTGCCTCCAAGCGAGGAGTCCCTTCAAAAATCTTCATGCCAAAGCGGACGCCTTCTACTAAAGTTGCGGCAACGAAACATTACGGAGCTGAAATCGTTTTGACTGGAGACACCTATCAGGAAGCCTACGGGGCAGCACTTGAGGAGAAAATCAAAAAAGGCTCGACGTATGTTCATGCATTTGATGATCATAAAGTGATGGCTGGACAAGGGACAGTCGCACTGGAAATGCTTCAACAGCTCAGTGATTTAGACATGATTCTCGTCCCCGTCGGTGGAGGCGGACTGCTGGCAGGGATGGCACTGGCCGTGAAAGCCTTTAATCCCCGCGTACAGATTGTTGGCGTGCAGGCTTTGGGAGCGCCGGCTACGTATAATTTTTTTACAGGAAGCAATAAGGGTTCCCTTGAGCATGTTCATACCATTGCTGACGGGATCCTCGTCAAGAAGCCTGGAGAGCTCACGTTTCCGATCATCCGGAAGTATGTGGACGACATGGTCACCGTGACCGATGAAGAAATCTCCTATAGCATCATGTTCATGCTTCAACGGGAGAAAACCCTCGTCGAAGGAGCGGGAGCCGCATCCTTGGCGGCAGCCATGTGTCAAAAAGTCAAGGTACAGGGTAAAAAGGTAGGCTGCGTCATCAGTGGCGGGAACGCCGACCCGAGTAAAATCCCTGTTTATCGGGATTTGTCCAAAATGGCCAGACAGCTGCATCATATTGTGTAAAGATGGGACGGCTCTAAACTGCGTGAGTAGTTGGGAGCGGTCCTCTGTTTTTACCGTTTGGTACAGGGTTTTGGTGAAATTCCTATAAATGGTAAAAAGCGCAATTACTATGTGAAATGACGCAATTATCGAGAAAATGACGCAATAAACATAATAATGACGCAATCCCCCCCCCTATAATGACGCAATTATCTACAAGTTGGGGTTGGGAGTGCCGTGATAATAGACAAAAGCACCACAACAATCCGAAAAAAAGATCAACAAATCATAGGTGATCCTTGAAAAGTACAAATCCAGCATGATTTTTCGTGGAGATAACTAGAACGATCATATTCAATTAAACTTGTAAGCTCTTACATTCTGAAAATACGCAAAAACCTATTGTAATAGGTAATTTTTTCAACTATAATGTCCACTATACAAATACAAATGTACACCAGAAATAAACAAATGGAGGTTTTCGGCTTATGGAATCAATTTCAATCGGACTTTTAGGACTCGGAACGGTGGGAGCCGGAGTGGTGAAGATAGTAGAGAATCATCAGGATAAATTGTCTCATCAGATCGGCTGCCCGGTGACGGTGAAAAGAGCCCTCGTTCAGGATTTAGAGAAAGACAGGGGACTGGAAATCGAAAACAGCATATTAACCTTAAATCCTGAGGAAGTCCTGTTTGACCCTGAAATTGATATTGTGGTCGAGGTCATGGGTGGAATCGAAGCAACGAAGGAGCATCTCCTGCATGCATTAAACGAAGGTAAGCATGTCGTCACTGCAAACAAAGATCTCATGGCCCTCCATGGACCTGAATTATTAAGAGCTGCCTCGGAAAATGGCTGTGACTTATTCTACGAAGCAAGCGTCGCAGGAGGCATCCCGATATTAAGAAGTTTAGTAGATGGCCTTGCCTCGGACCGCATCACGAAAATGATGGGAATCGTCAACGGGACAACGAACTTCATTTTGACAAAGATGACGAAAGAGGGACGGACCTTCGATGATGTCCTAAAGGAAGCCCAGGATCTCGGCTATGCTGAATCGGATCCTACGGCAGATGTCGGTGGATTGGATGCAGCAAGGAAGATGGCGATCCTGTCCACTCTGGGGTTCTCCATGAATGTGGACCTGGCGGATGTGAAAGTGAAGGGCATCACGGAAGTAACGGGAGATGACATCCAATATGCCGAACAATTCGGTTACACGATGAAGCTCATCGGTTACGCCCACCGGGAAGGGGAAAAGGTAGAGGTGAGCGTGGAGCCGACCCTGCTGCAAAATGAACACCCCCTCGCGTCTGTACATGATGAATATAACGCCGTGTACGTGTACGGCGAAGCAGTGGGGGAAACGATGTTTTACGGTCCAGGTGCAGGGAGTCTTCCGACAGCGACCGCTGTCGTATCCGATATGGTGGGAATCATGAAGAATATGAGACTGGGCGTGAATGGGAAGAGTGCCGTGAATCCTCAGTTCCCGAAGAAACTAAAAGAACCTGATGAAATTCATTCAAAATATTTCTTACGGCTGCACGTTCGTGACGAAGTGGGTGTATTGGCCAAACTGACGTCCATCTTCTCGAATCACGGAGTCAGTTTCGAGAAAATACTTCAGAATCCCCTGGACAGTGATGAGTTTGCTGAAATCGTCCTGGTGACTCATAAGGCATCCCTGGAGCATTACGAAGATATCCTGATGGAGCTGAAGGATTATGAAGCGGTTCATTCGATCGAAAGCTCATACCGCGTAGAAGGAGGAGAAAAAGGATGAGATGGAAAGGACTACTGGAACAGTACGGAGAACAGCTTCCATTAAATGCAGATACTCCCCTTTTAAGCTTGAACGAAGGCAACACTCCATTGATCGAGCTGAAGTCGTTATCCGAGGAATGGGGCATCGAGCTTTATGCAAAGGTTGAGGGGGCGAACCCGACAGGTTCCTTTAAGGACCGGGGGATGGTCCTGGCCGTTGCAAAAGCGGTGGAATCAGGCAGCCGGACGGTCATTTGCGCTTCGACAGGCAATACTTCCGCCTCAGCTGCAGCATATGCGGCAAGGGCGGGGATCAAATGCATCGTCGTCATTCCGGAGGGGAAAATCGCTCAAGGGAAATTGGCTCAAGCCGTCATGTACGGGGCCGAGATCATTTCAATCGAAGGGAATTTCGATGAAGCCCTGGAGATTGTCCGGGAGCTGAGTAAAACGGAATCCGTCACGCTTGTGAATTCGGTGAATCCATATCGACTGGAAGGACAGAAAACAGCTGCCTTCGAAGTCATCGAAGGATTAGGGGAAGCCCCGGATGTGCTCGCGATACCTGTCGGGAATGCAGGCAATATATCAGCATACTGGAAAGGATTCAAGGAATATTCAGAACGCAGCTCTTCATCCCTTCCCCGCATGTTCGGCTTTGAGGCATCGGGGGCAGCGGCTCTCGTCCACGACCGCGTGTTTCCCCAGCCCGAAACGATTGCCACTGCCATCCGCATCGGGAACCCGGCGAGCTGGACATTGGCCGTCGACGCACTGAAGGAATCCAACGGCCATATTGATGAAGTGACGGATGAGGAAATCCTGGAAGCCTATCAGCTGATGGCAAGGAAAGAAGGGATCTTCGCAGAGCCGGCTTCATGCGCTTCCATCGCAGGGATCAAGAAGTCATTGGAGAAAGGGCTCCTTGAACAAGGGTCGAAGGTTGTCGCGGTATTGACGGGGAATGGATTGAAAGATCCGGTTACGGCGATGGAGTGCAGCCCGGTGACACCGGTGAAGCTGCCAAACGATCGTGAACTGGTGAAGGATTACATCAAGGGAACGATCGGGGTATGAAAGGCCGGGAACCGCGCTCGTGGAAAATCATCGTCCCGGGAAGCACAGCCAATTTAGGAGCCGGATTTGACTCACTTGGTTTGGCTTTGGATGTTTTTTTAAGGATAGATGCATATGAAGCAGATGACTGGCAGGTGATACCTTTGTCAGCGGCCCTTGAGGTATTCCCTGCAGATGAGTCGCATTTCATCGTAGAAGTGGTCAAGGAAGTGGCGGGTGAATATGGCAGGAAGCCTGTTCCATGTCATTTATACGTATCAAGTGATATCCCTTTGACCAGGGGTCTCGGATCCAGTGCAGCGGCTGTCGTGGCAGGGGTCGAGCTCGCCAATGCTTTATGCGACCTCAACTTGACCCAGGAAATGAAGCTGGTTTTGGCAAATCGTTTCGAAGGTCATCCCGATAACGTCGGGGCATCGCTCTACGGAGGGTTTGTCGTCAGCTGTCAGGATGAAAAAGGCGTCAACCTGATAACGGTGCCTGACCTTCCAATCGATGTGGTATGTGTCATTCCGAAAGCGGAGCTGAAAACGTCGGATTCGAGAAATGTCCTCCCATCATCTCTATCATTTTCAGAATCCGTGGGTGCAGGAGCGGTATCCAATGTTTTAGTGGCGGCGTTCCTGACCGGTGATTGGGAAATGGTGGGGAAGATGATGAAGCGGGATCGTTACCATCAGCCTCACCGGAGAAAGCTTCTTCCCCATTACGATGCCGTTGAAAAAGTGGCGGATCGATTCGGTGCTTTCGGCGTCGCTTTAAGCGGGGCCGGCCCCACGGTTGCCTGCTTTGTGGAACGGGAAGCTAGCGAATGGCTCTTCCGCCAGCTCGAACAATCCTTCCCGACCATGGACGTCCGCAAACTATCCATCTCCCAAACGGGAAGCAGCATCACCACCCAACAACCAAAGGTCCGTCCCTCATCGCTTTAAAGCAGCGAGGGACGGACCTCATTTTATTGTTTCTCCGTTGTGATCATAAAACAGTTGTCTTTTTCGTTGACGTGCAAGCAGTAGGAGGATGGATACGTCATGCCCATTTCTTCCCGGAGTTCCTTCGGGATGTGGACCGTTCCTTTTTCTGAGATGTAGCGTTTGTTATGGGTTGAGTCCCGCGTGGCCTGCTTAATATAGAGGCAATTGTTTTGATAGACGAGCTCTGCAAGCTTTCCCGGCAGCAGTCCAAACTGCTCCCTCCATTTATGGGGGAGAGTGATTGTACCGCTTTTACTGAAAGGTTTGCTCCCATACATCATACTTAACATTCGCATCACCTGCCTTCACTATCATATTGTTCTCTTTTTACCTTCCCTGAGAAAAATAAACACCAATTTGAAAAATTAGGAAAAAGGGCGGGGTTTCTTTGAAGAGATAGGGGGATATTGAAGGATGAAAAAGATATGGAATTCAAGATGAATGGGTGGAGGTGGTTTATGGATGAAAAGAATCCTTTGAAATCCGTAGGTTCAACTTATTATTTATTCTCTTCATACAGGCTCCCTATGTTATTATTATGTGTGTTGTAAAAGTAAATGAAACGGATGAAGATACTCTCGTATTTCAGTCTTATGAGTATTTTTGATAAATGGATAAGAACTGAGAAATCATAGGGGAAAGACTATTTGGAATTTAGGTGAATTTCACAACATGAAACAAGCTAAAGATATTGCCTTGAGAATATCCGTCACCTATGTATTGTTAGGCGCATTATGGATTGTATTTTCTGATTATGTTTCCATGATCATCGCACATGAAAAGCTTAGTATGTATATTTATTTTCAGCGCTATAAGGGCTGGTTATTTACGTTTGTAACAGGTATCATCATATTCTTCCTGGTATACCGCAGGACCAATGAACTGATTCTCTCCAACGATAAACTGTCCAAAAAAGAGAAACAGCTTCAGATAAGGAATCAGCATTATCATTCGTTGTTCGAGCAGAATCCCGATGCTGTCTTAGAGCTGAGCTTAGATGGACATGTTACTTCTGTGAATGCAGAAGCCGAGGGATTGCTTGAATTCACTCATGAAGAGTTAAAGGAAGTGAAATTCAGTAAGTTCCTGGATGAAGAAGAAATGAAGCGGGTGACAGACTACTTTTTCGCTGCGATCAAAGGCATCGCATCCACCTTTGAAACGAAGATCCATATCGGGGATAATAAAGGAAAGATCCTCAGGTGCTCCCTCGTTCCGATTATCATCAATCGTGAGGTGACAGGAATGTTCGCAATCGCAAGGGATATCACATTGATTCGGGAAAACGAAGAAATGGTCGTCGCATCGGAAAAGCTTTCCGTCATTGGTCAATTAGCAGCTGCCGTTGCCCATGAAATCCGCAACCCGCTTACTTCTCTCAAGGGATTTATCCAACTTATGCAAACGACGAATACCATTAATCACGATCATCTGGACATTATGCTCTCTGAAGTGGATCGAATTGATTTGATCTCAGGTGAGATGCTGATCCTTGGGAAACAACAGGAAACCCACTTCCGTCATGAAAGACTCGATGATATCCTCCAGCAGGTCCTCGTCCTGATGGAAGCACAGGCTAATCTTGATAATGTGTCCATTACATATGAGAACCTGTCTGAAACACCTTTGTATGTGTCAGGAGAGTCAAATCAGCTTAAACAGGTTTTCATCAATATCATAAAAAATGCCGTGGAAGCTATCCCCGCATCCAGGGATGGGAAGGTCTCCATCACGTTGGAAGAGCAGGGGACGAACGCCCAGGTAATCGTGAAGGATAATGGAGTCGGCATGGAGCCTGGAAGAATCGAACATCTGGGAGAACCGTTTTATTCGACAAAAGAAAAAGGCACGGGCCTCGGTCTTGCCGTATGCAAAAAAATCATCCAGCGCCATAAAGGACATATATACTTTCAAAGTGTAAAAGAAAAAGGAACGGCAGTGGAAATCAGCTTGCCCATTGAGGAAAAGCCTTCTGCCTTTGCCGATTAAGAAAGGACGAAACGAATGAATTCAATCTCAAGCATCATCCATTCGCCAAAACTACAGAAAAACTGGGAAGAATCAGGGTTTACGGCATTCACTCCTGTACAGGAAAAAGTCGTGCCCCTTATCATGGAAGGGAAAGATGTCGTATGTGAATCTCCAACGGGGACCGGAAAAACCCTGACATATTTACTCCCGATCATCCAGGCCATCGATCCATCAAGAAAACAGGCACAGGCTGTCATCCTTGCACCATCAAGAGAGCTGGTCATGCAGATCCACCAGGAAATCCAGAAATGGGCTAAGGGGACGGACATTACGAGTGCTGCCTTGATCGGTGGGGCGAACGTCAAGAAACAAGTCGAGAAGCTGAAGAAAAAGCCTCATATCGTAGTCGGAACAACAGGTCGCCTGATCGAACTGATGAAAATGAAAAAACTGAAGATGCATGAAGTGAAAACGATCGTCGTCGATGAGTTTGACTTAATGATTTCATCAGAGCATATCCGGGAAGTGAAGGATATCATCAAATCGACTTTGAAAGAGCGTCAGGTGCTTTTCTTCTCTGCAACTTTATCAGATGAAACGGAACAAGTAGCCGAATCTCTCTTACAAAACCATGAAATTGTCAAAATGGAAGCCAACCTTGATAATCCGAAAGTCGACCATGTCTTTGTATATAGTGAATTGAGGGATAAGATGGAAGCCCTCAGAAGTATCTCTTATTTCAAAGGGATCAAGGCACTTGTATTCTTCAATCAACTGGAGAAACTCTCTGAAATGGAAGAGAAGCTTAAATATAAGGGAGTCGAGCTCGAAGTACTCGCAGGAGAATCGAATAAGATGGAGCGTAAGCAATCCCTGGACCGTTTCCGCTCCGGGAAGGTGTCCATGCTTCTGACAACCGATGTCGCGGCACGCGGTCTCGATATCACCGATGTTACACACGTCATCCATTTCGATTTTCCGAGTGACACAAAGCAATACATTCACCGTTCAGGAAGAACCGGCCGCATGGGAGCAGAAGGAACCGTCATCTGCCTCGTATCCAAGCGTGAACTGAGCTTCCTTGAAAAACTAAGCAAAGAACTCAACCTCCCATTCCAGGAAAAAACCATCCGCGGCGGCGGACTGCAACAACCGGAAACAAAATAAAAATAGAGGTCCGTCCCCGGATATGAGGGACGGACCTCTATTTAGTTATACACTTCCGCTATTTTTCATACACAATCCTGCCGTCCATCAGTGTCATCCATACACTCGTCTCAAGGAGTTCCTCCGCATCAACTTGGAAAGGATTCCGGTCCAAAACGGCTAAATCAGCTTTCTTTCCGACTTCGATCGTTCCTAAATCATGTTCCCTGAAGTTTCCGTAAGCAGGGGATTTCGTGTAATGGATCAGGGCATGGGCCAACGGAATTTTCTCATGAGGGTTCCATCCGCCTTGAGGAGAACCGTCTTCGTGCTTCCGTGTGACGGCCCTGTACAGGCCGAGCATCGGATTCAAGTCCACAATCGGAAAGTCCGTTCCGAATGCAATGGCTGCGTCATGCTTCTCCAATGAACCGATCGGCCACGTATAGCGTGCCCGCTCCATCCCGAGTCTGTCCAGATAAGCATGGGAATCCATCGAACCCGACGTGAGATGCTCGGGCTGGATGGATGCGATGACTCCGAGCTTCCGGAAACGCTCGAAATCCTGTGGGTCGCATACTTCAATATGTTCGATCGTATGTCTTGAGTCCCTTGCACCATTGACCTTCCTCGCATGCTCATACACATCCAGGCCCAACCGGACAGCGGCGTCCCCGCAAGCGTGCAGGCGGATCCGGAACCCTTCCCGGTCAGCATCCTCGATCCACTTTTGATAAACATGTGGTTCATAAATGGTCCCGCCATTTTCAGTGGGCCGGTCAGAGTATGGCTGAAGCAAATACCCCGTATACGTCAGGGGGACCCCATCCAGGAACTGCTTCAAACCTGAAAACTGAAGCTTATCCGATTGATACTTCTCCCTGAATTGAATGCCACGCCCGAGGTCACCATCCAGCACATCCAGGAAGTGAATGCGTGTCGTCAGCTCCCCTTTATCTTCAAATTCGCGATAAAATCCGGGATCTCCCAATGTATAGCCGGGAAGAGGCAGCATGTCCGCAACGGAAGTGATCCCGTAGGAAGCCGTCTTCTTCAGCATTCCGTTCATCAATCTGTCCTTTACTTTCTTCTCGAATGTAAAAGCTTCCTTCACATACTGTACGGCCGTCTCATATAAAAATCCGGTTGGTTCACCGTCGGCATCTTTTTCAATCTTACCGAAAGGAGGTGCGGGAGTATCCCGGTGAATCCCTAATTTCTCAAGGGCAGCCGTATTCAGCCATGCGCTATGAGCTTCTTCATTGAGCAAAATCACAGGGCGGTGGGGCAGGTACCGATCCAATGAATGGCGGGTGGGGGTGATCTGGTCCGGCCAGCGGACATGATGCCATCCGAATCCAAGCACCCATTCCTCATCGGGATGTTCCCGGGCATACTCCGCAACCATTTTCGCCGTCATATCCTCTGTGGTCCCGAAAGTCAGTTGACAAAACCCCTCAAACATCGCTCCTAAAAACCAATGAAGATGAAAGTCATGGAACCCTGCCGTCACCAGGCGGTTTCCTGCATCCCTGACGTCCGTAGAGGGTCCTATGAAACTTTCCATCTCCGAACGGGGACCGACCCCGATGATCGCGTCATCCTTTATTGCAACGAAGCCATCGATGGGAGCAGTTGCATTCCCTGTGAATAGGGCAGTGCTTACCAGTATTTTCTCGGCCTTCATCGTAATCCCCATCCTTTTTCATCAATTACTTCGATTGTAACCAGATAAAGGAAAGAACACAAACGGTTCATTTATAAAAAATTACTCTGACAAGGAGGCATTGGAAAATCCCATGTTGAATACATAAGGAGAACAAGAAGAAAAGGAGAATGAAAATGTTGACACGAACCTTTCCGGCACTTGAAACAGATAGATTTCGCTTACGGCAGATGAAAGAAGGGGATGCTCCCCGTGTTTTTGATTATTTCTCAAAAGATGAAGTCACCCGATATTATGATCTGGAATCGTTTCATGAGGAAAAACAGGCACTTAAGATCATCGAGAAGTGGAACGAAAGGTTTCACCTGAATGAAGGAATCCGATGGGGAATCGCCTTAAAAGAATCCGGCGAGATCATTGGCAGCTGCGGGTTTCATCAATGGGAAAAAGAACATTTTAAAGCCGAGGTGGGGTTTGAGGTTCATCCATCCTATTGGAGACAAGGGGTCATCACAGAAGTATTACAGCCGATCCTGAGGTACGGCTTTGAAGAAATGAATCTTAATCGGATCGAGGCCTATTACGACCCGGAAAATGTGGCATCGAAGAATAGTCTCGAAAAAGCCGGCTTTACATTTGAAGGCGTATTGCGAAAAGCGGCATTTGAAAAAGGCGTCTTTTGTGATGCGGCTGTCTGCTCTCTATTAAAAGAAGAATATTGACCACAAATTTAAGACGCTGCTTATGTCTATACCACATAAACAGCGCCTTAACTTAAGTAAACCTTATTCAATTAACTTTACTATCCTTTCTTACTAATACACATACGTAACATTCATTTAACATTAAATTAATGGTCTTGCATGGTTTATTAGTTTATTTTCATTTGCCGCTGATTTTCCCACACGCCCACATGTTACGAAGATAGTTTTCACGGGCTATCTTCTTGCGTACCATGATGTTAGCATGCTTCGCTTACATTCTTCATTGGAATCATCTCCTGAAATAAGATTGCGCATTCCCGCATATCCACACATCTTGAAATCAGTTTTCACGGGCCGATCTCAAAAGCGAGATGTGATGCTGACATGCTTTGCTAACTCACTTCATTGGAATCACGCCTTCCTTTAAAGATTGTGTTTGTTAATCATTTATTAATTATATATTAACAAATTATAAAATTAATGCAAATGTTCAGAATAATCAATATAGTGCGATTTTGGGTGGTTTTTGAATTGAAATGGGTGGTTATCTTGGTTTATCTTATTTTTTCTTGGTTTTTTAAAAAATTTATTAGTCCTAATGAGTAATTTCAATATAACGGAGACCGTTCCTTTCCGCTGCAGGTGCTCGCTTTCCGCGGGGCGTGAGTTGAGCCTCCTCGGGCTTGCGTGATGTCCTACCCTTGTCCAGCTCCGGCGGCTAGCCCCTCGAGGTCATAAGCTAAATGGTCCAAGAAGGCAAAAAACGCCTTCCCGGCCCATTCATCTTATGCTTGTCGGGGCTGAGCAAGCCGCCTCCGCTTTTCGTTGTTCCCCGCAGGAGTCGAGGACCTTCCGCTTCAATCCACTCTGTGCTTTTTCATAATATTTTCTTTGGATCAAAGATCAAACAGTAAAAACCATTTAACAACAGTATTGAACTTTACTTCAAAATCAGACATCTACATTGGAACAGCGCTAATTTCATTATATGAACAAAAAAGCCAGCGTTAATCCAACCTCCTATTAAGGTAATTCTCCTCCAGATCCATTTCCCTGTTGACCAACAGTTCCATTTGTTCTAGATGATGGGTTTCGACGACGGGGTCGAGATGGGACCAGTGGACTTTGTTGACGAAGTAGTAGTTTCTGATTTTCTTTAGGATGACAAGGGAGTGGGGGAAGTGGTCGAATTCTGCTTTTATGCTGTTGAAGCGGGTGTAGCCCCATTTTGTCAGTTTCATTGTTTATCACCTAATGTTCTATTACCTTTTCTTTCAATATATTAATCCTCCGGGAGCATATCTGATTTAAACAAACGTTTGATTAGTGTTTCAAAACATTTATTCTACTAGGGTTCGGGGGATTAAACAATCGTTTAACAGTATTTACATATCCAGTCGTGCATCTCTTTCGTCCTGAGATTGTCATTGCTATTCACAAAGGGCTCTTGTTATGATGAGAAGGTTATGAATCGAAAGAAAAGCTAGGAGAATGAGCTTTGAACAAAGTAGTATCCAACTATTCCATTTATCCATATGAAGCAGATAAGAAGGAGATCCCCGTGGCCCCGCTCCATAAGGGGGAAACCACGAAGCAGCTGATATCCTCCCATGACGAGGATGCTTTTTTCTTTCGGACGATGGAGGAAGCGGGCATTCATTTGAATGCGGCTCAGATTGAAGCGGTCCGTCATGTGAAAGGACCATGCTTGACACTTGCCGGTGCGGGAACGGGAAAAACAACGGTGCTCGTCTGCCGTGCAGGCTATTTGATGGCCGTGAAAGGCATTCAGCCAAGAAATATTTTGCTTGTCACATTTACCAAGAAAGCATCGGAAGAGATGAAGCAGCGGATTTCAAGGCTTCCGGGAGCAGAACATGGTGGACAGGTACATGCCAGCACGTTTCATGCCCTATTCCTTTACTTGCTCAGATCCCGTCATTACACACAGGAAGTAATCGGGAACGAGCGCTATAAACAAATCATTTTGAAACAGATCCAGAGAGAAATGAATATATATGATCCGTATGACGCCGAGACGCTCCTTGCCAAGCTTTCTCATTATAAGCTTAATCAGAAAGATTTACGGGAGCTCCCTGAGAAGTCCAAGTCAGAAAAAGAAGTGCGAAGCATCCTCTTAAAATATGAAGAGTGGAAGCGCATGAATCATAAGATGGATTTTGATGATATTTTGACAGAGGCGTATCAACTACTATTGGGAAACCCGAATCTGCTGACGTCCCTTCAGCACCGTTTCCAATATGTGATGGTCGATGAATTCCAGGATACGAATCTGGTTCAATATGAGCTGATCAAATTGATTGCGGCTCATCGTAATCTTTTCGTGGTCGGAGATGATGATCAAACGATTTACACCTTTAACGGCGCCCGGAACGAATTCATTTTGGATTTTGATGAGGAGTTTCCGGATGCCAAAGTCGTGACCTTAAAAGAAAATTACCGGTCAGACGCTTATATCATCGGACTCGGGAATGAAGTCATCGGGCGGAATGAACACCGGCGGAAAAAAGAGCTGATCGCAACAAAAGTGGAGGGACAGAAGCCTCTCTATTCAAGACCCGCCACAGCCGATGAAGAAGCGGTCTGGATCACAGAAGAGATTCAGAGATTACGAGATGAAGGCTATGGTTACGGAGATATGACGATTCTCCACCGTACCATGAGCAGTGGGCGTGCCGTCTTTGAGCAGCTCCTGTTAAAGGAGATTCCCTTCACACCATACAATCAGAAAGATTCCCTCTTCTATGATAACTGGACCGTGAAGCCCGTGGTGGATTACTTGCGATTATCGATCGTCCCAAGAAATTTCGCAGCCATGGAATCGCTGCTGCCCACACTTTTTATCCGAAGAGACCGGGGAATGGCTCATATCCTGGAAGAAGAACAGAAGGAGCGGAAGAAGTATCCCCTCATTCACTTAACGACTTTATCCGGGCTGAAGCCTTTCCAGGTGAAGAATGTGAAAGAACGGATGAAGTTCCTGAAGGCGATTGGTGACCAATCACCGGAAAGTGCCATCAAGCGTATCCGGAAGGAATTCTATCACCAGTATATCGATGCCCAGGAATCTCACGTGGTGACGGAACAGAAGGAGCTCATTAAAGAGATGCTGGACGAGCTTGAAGGCTCGGCAAAGCGCTTTGATACGATTTCAAGCTTCATTACCTTCATTGATGAGATGAAGGCGAAGTATGAGGAAATCTATTCGAATCAAAGGGGGAGCAGGGACACGGACAGTGTGTCCCTCATGACGATTCACCGGTCAAAGGGCCTTGAGTTCCCCGTCGTGTTTTTAATCGGGGCCATTGAAGGGAATCTTCCCCACAGTTCAGCCCTCAATGCCAATAAGCTCGAGGATAAGGTCTACAAGGATCCGAGCCAAAAAGAGAAGACTTCGGGGGCAGTGGAGGAAGAAAGGCGCCTTGCCTATGTAGCCATCACGAGGGCAAAAGAGAAATTGTTCATTTCTTCCCCGGCCTATTATCAAGGCGAACAGCGTAAGTCCTCGCGCTTTATTGCGGATTTATTCAAACAGACGCCACACGCTGAACAGAAGCCCCCTAAAAAAGCGAGAAGCGGAAAGGTGAGTAAGATTCTTGCCTGGGTGTGCACAAGCTCTGAGTGCATTGCCTGGCAGAGGCCCGAAACCCATGAAGATATCGAATCCAAGGTTTGTCCCCTTTGTTCAAGCCCTATGAAACTGGGAGAAAAGGACATTATCGAATAAAAAAAGCCCCGGCGTCCTGGAAAGTGAAGGACACCGGGGCTTTATTGCGGTTTATCGACCGTTCTATAAAATGCAAACGAGCATCAATAAACCGACCCCTCACTGCGAAAAATGGTCATCACGTGAATCAACCTTCTTCGAATCATTCGAATCCAAAGCCTGTCTTAAAAAATAAATAAGAATACCCATGATTATCCCAAGTATCACGATAAAACCGATGGTAATGGTGATTCCCATAAACCCCACTCCTTTTTATGGCTATATGATTTCAGCCGTCTACTATCAGTCTATGAAAAAGGAGGGGAGATATATTCGACCCTATGGACAAAAAAGGTTCACGAATAATGTTACGTTCGGTCGATCAAAACGGCACGAACCGGAGAACCGTCCCCTTCTTTAAGAGGAAGGGGGAGAGCCACAAGCTCATATAGCCCAGGGGTTACATGGGTAAGGTCGATCCCCTCGAGAATCCCGATATCATGTTCCCGCAGAGAATGATGGGCGTCCAATTCCTTGCTGTCCAATGGATCAACCGAAGGAAGGTCCACCCCGATCAAATCAATGCCCTTTTCCTTTAAAAAAGGGGCAAGTTCTTTCGTGATAGGGGGAATGTGCCCGGGGAATCGGTTTGGATCACTCCAGGCATTGGTTTTAAACAGAACTTTTTTAACATCAGTAAAGTCGATCTTCATTAATCTTTCAGGACTGATTTCAGGCTCTCCTTCCAACGAAACCACGATGGCCGGTCCCATAAAACGTTCTGGGGCCATATCGAGGATCCGGTTCCCGTCACTGTCGAAGTGGAACGGGGCATCCACGTGGGTCCCGGTATGGGAACTCATGGTCAGCTGGCCGACATTGACGGATCCCGTTTCTTCCTTCGTCCAGTTCAAGGAAAAGGAAAAAGGGGTGTCTCCCGGCCAAACAGGGGTTTCATCATGCAGGGGTCTTGAAATATCGATCATTTTCATGATTGCCTCACCCTTTCTGTGTTAAGCGACAACGTTCCGTGTATTTTCAAACTGCTTGTATTCTTCTTTTTCCATGATGTTTTTCAAGATGTGAATCGTCTCCCATACATCTTCATACGACGAATAAAGAGCCACAGGTGCCAGCCGGATCACGTTCGGAGCCCTGAAATCAGGTGTCACCCTGTTTGCTTTCAAGGCTTTACAGATCCTCGCTGCTTCCTCATGCTTCAGGCTGATATGTCCGCCCCGGCGTTCATCTTCAAAGGGGTTACAGATGGTAAATCCATAGCCGTTAAGCTCCTGATGGAATAAATCCATCATGAACCTTGTAAGAGAAAGGGATTTCTGTCTCAGATTCTCAATCCCGGCTTCTTCAAATAACTGAAGGGAGCCGAGGAGGGGGGCACTGCTCAAAATATGGGGGGTCCCGATTTGGAAAGCACCGGCAGAATCAGCATGAGTGAGCGTATGATCCATATCGAACTGCGCATCCTTCCGTGAACTGAACCAGCCGGAAAGACCGGGCTTCTTCCCTCTGTGGCGGTTGTGAACGAATAATCCCCCGACACCACCAGGACCGCTATTTAAGTATTTGTAATTGCACCACACCGCAAAGTCCACACCGTCTTCGTGCAGCTGATGAGGGAGGGCTCCGATCGAATGGGCGAGGTCGAATCCGATGACAATACCACGTTTGTGGGCTTCATCCGTCAAGCGCTTGATATCCAGCAGCTGCCCGCTTCGGTAAAGGACCGACGGTAAGAGGATAAGGGCGATCTCATCGGTCATTTGAAGAATGATGTCTTCCTCACGCAGGGTAAACCCATCCCTGCTTTTCACCTGGACCAGATGCTCGTCAGGGGAATACCCTTTTAATTCAAGCTGACTTTGAACCGCGTAAATATCCGAAGGGAAAGTGAGTTCATCTGCCAGAATCCTCGTTCGTTTTCCGTGAGGTTGATAGAAGGTGGCCAATAACTGATGAAGATTCGTCGTGATGGAGCCCGTCACGATGACTTCTTCCTTTTCTGCACCCACTAAAGGAGCCGTCATTCCTCCAAGCTTCTCAGAATAATAGAACCACGGCTCCTGCCCGTCCATCCAGCCATCGATTCCATGTTCCTTCCAATCATTCAATGAGGTCAAAAGCGACTCCTCGGCTCGCTTCGATAGTAGTCCCAAGGAGTTCCCATCCATATAATAGTGATTTTCCTTTATGTAGAATTCCTTCCGGAAATGGGCAAGTGTATCCTGTTTATCCATCTCTTTGGCGTGTTCCATCGTTAATGCATGTGTCATCCCTATCCCACCTTTAACAGTCTTACCAAAATGATAATCGAAATGATTTGAATAGTAAAATAATTGTTTTGTAAGAGGGTTGGTTATTATGCATTATTAAATAAATTATTCAAAAATGTATAAAAAGTCAAAATAGTCTGGTATAAATGGATTAATATAATAAAATTCAGTGGAATTATTCATAATTGAATAATCCGGTGAAGATGAAAGGGGTGACCAGGGTGACTGAGACGAAAAAAAGTTGGAATGAAAACGAAGCAATCCTTCACTCATTGCAGGACGATATTCTAGTAACGAATACAGATGGAATCATTTTGAAAGTCAGTGAGGCGACTGGTGGTATTTATAATGTTAAATCAGAGGATATGGTAGGGAAATCCGTCTATGATCTTGAGAGGGAGGGAATCTTCACCCCGATTTTAACTCCATTGGTATTAAAGGAAAAAAAGAAAATTACGCTGGTTCAGACAAGTAAAGAAGGAAAAAAGCTCCTGGTTACAGGGATCCCGGTTTTCCATGAAAATGGAGAGCTTGTGCGGGTCGTCAGCTATTCACATGACGTAACGGAATTATTGAATATGAAGAAATACTTAGAGGACATGGAAGATGAGATGGAAAGGGTGAAAAGTGAACTCGAAATCCTCAGGAGCCGTCATTATTATTCGGAAGGGATCATTGCCACAAGCGATGAGATGAAGAGGGTTCTCCAGATTGCCCTGCAGGTGGCAGAAGTGGATGTGAATGTCCTATTGTTAGGGGAATCCGGTGTCGGGAAGTCCCATATTGCGAAGTTCGTTCATAATAAAAGCCAAAGAAAAGGGGGACCTTTCATTGAGGTCAATTGCGGTGCCATACCGGAATCCTTATTTGAAGCTGAGTTCTTCGGTTATGAACCTGGCTCGTTCACTGGGGCCGATCGCAAGGGGAAGGTAGGGTTGGCTGAACTTGCAGAAGGCGGTACTCTTTTTCTTGATGAAATCGGGGAGCTGTCACAACCTAATCAAGTGAAAATCTTGAAATTCATCCAAGAGAAACAATTTTACCGGGTCGGCGGTACGAAGCAAAGGAAGGTGGACTTTCGGGTCCTGGCAGCGACGAACAGGGATTTGGAGATGGCCGTGGAGAACAGGGAATTCAGGCAGGATCTATTCTTTCGTCTGAATGTCGTTCCCATTACCATCCCGCCTTTAAGGGAACGAACATCGGATATTATTACAATGATCGATTATTTTGTAGGCTATTTTTGTGAAAAATATCAGCGCCGGAGGACATTGGATGAAGGGGTGATCCATCAGCTTCTCATTCAGGAATGGAAAGGGAATGTCAGGGAGTTGATGAACCTGATTGAGAGACTGATTGTCACATCTTCGAGGCAGATCATTGAAATGGAGAACCTGCCGGGGCGATACATAAAACATAGTGGGGATCTTTCAGAGTTTGACCGTGAAGGACAATCACTGAAGGATATTCTTGAAACGGTTGAAAAGCAGGTGCTGAAGAAAGCGAGGCAGCAGTATAAAACAACGACTGTAATGGCACAAAATCTTGGGATCAGTCAGCCGTCAGTAGTCAGAAAAATGAAAAAATACAGCATTGGATAAAAGGTTGGCATGATACTTGCAAGTTCTTTAGTGAATAGAAGGATAAATGAATCATTTCAAAGGGGTGTTTGACAATGGAGGTTGGAAAACAGAATGTCAGTCAGTTACAAACCCGGTCAGGGAGATCAGCTAAGGAATCAATGAAGTTTATCATTCCTTCCTTATTAGGAGTTTTGCTGTTTTTGGTCCCTGTGACTTACGAAGGGAATATGACCATCGGGGTCGGGATCTTTGCTTCATATTTTCAGGGGATGTTAGAAGGAGTATTGCCATTATTCATGACGATCATATTTGGGATATCCGCTCTCATGGCCATTTATACAAAATTTCTTCAACCTAAGTGGATCGTCACCCAGCCATTTCTAAAAGGGCTGTTCGATGTAGGTACGTTCTGGATCGCCATCCGTGTCATCGGTTCAGTCTTTGCCATCATGACCGTAAACGGGATCGGACCGGAATGGATCATATCCGACTATACGGGCGGTACGGTTCTGTATTCGTTAGTCCCTGTTTTGACAACCTGGTTCTTGTTTGCAGGTTTATTGATGCCTCTTCTATTAGACTTTGGACTGATGGATTTCTTCGGGACCCTGCTTCAGAAGATCATGAAGCCTTTATTCCAGCTGCCGGGACGGTCTTCCATTGATGCCCTCGCTTCCTGGATGGGGAGTGGGACAGTCGGGGTCCTCATTACAACGAAACAATTTGAAGAAGGCTACTACACAAAACGGGAAGCTGCGGTCATTGCGACCAACTTCTCTGTTGCTTCCATCGCTTTCAGTCTCGTGATCGTCAGTTTCATAGGTTTGGAGTCCATGTTTGTGCAATTATACGGAACCGTCGTCATTGCAGGGATCGCAGCAGCGGTGATTTGCCCGCGCATCCCGCCACTTTCCAGAAAAAAAGACACATACTATGAGCCCGTCGGCATGCAAATTTCTGAAACGGTACCTGAAGATGTTTCCCGTCTTCAATGGGGCTTCGAAAAAGCTGTTGAAAAAGCATCTGAGGTGAAAAGTGTCGGTGAAGTGACCAAAAAAGGACTGCAAAACGTATTTGATATCTGGTTCGGACTCATTCCACTCGTCATGGCCCTTGGAACGCTTGCTTTAGTCGTGGCAGAATATACACCGGTGTTTGATGTGCTGGCTTACCCGGTCGTACCACTCCTTGAACTATTGCAAATCCCGCAGGCTGCTGATGCTGCCCCTGCCATGATCGTCGGGTTTGCCGATATGTTCCTGCCTGCAGTGGTGGGGAGCGGGATCGAAAGTGAGTTAACGAGATTTGTGATCGCGGCCATGTCTTTGACTCAATTAATCTATATGTCTGAAATCGGGATCCTGCTGATTAAATCCAAGATTCCCATCAGCTTCCTGGATCTCTTCATCATCTTCATCCAACGAACCATCATCACACTGCCAATCGTCGCATTACTGGCGCACTTTTTCTTTATGTAGTAGACCTTTCGCAGATGTTATTACATCTAAATCAGCATAGTCCTAAGGAAAGCGAGCACCTGCAGCGGAAATCAACCAGCACTTTCCCTTTAACAACCAAGTTATGACAACTGCTTTATGTAAAACCTCGACAATTTAGCATTATACAATAAGAATATCTGGGGGTACTGAAATGGAACGAACGTTTGAACAGCTTATCGAGCGGATGCCGGACCGGCTGGCACCGAGCATGGCAAAAGATCATCCGAATTTGCCGGTAGTGAAAGAAGAAGGGTGCTACTACTATGGGCTTGACGGAAGGAAGTATCTTGACTTCACCTCTGGCATCGCCGTGACAAACGTGGGCCATCGTCATCCGAAAATCGTCCAGGCGATCAAAGATGCAGCGGACGGTCTGATGCACGGTCCTTCAGGTGTCATCATGTATGAATCGATCCTTCGCCTGGCTGATGAACTGGCAGAGATCCTTCCGGGTGACCTTGATAGTTTCTTCTTTGCCAACAGCGGTACGGAAGCCATCGAAGGGGCGATCAAGCTTGCTAAATATGTAACGAAGCGTCCTTATGTCATATCCTTTACGGGGTGTTTTCATGGCCGCTCATTGGGTGCACTCAGTGTCACGACTTCAAAGAGCAAGTATCGGAAGTTCATGCAGCCTTCAGGTTTGACGTATCAGATACCGTATGCGAATGAACGGGAGTGTCCGGAGGGAGAGGATTCAGCACGGTATGTTGTCAATAAGCTTGAAAAGGATTTTGAAACGCTTTTCGATCACCAGGTCACCCCGGAAGAAGTGGCGTGTGTCATTTTAGAACCGGTGTTGGGGGAAGGGGGATATATCGTCCCTCCGAAAGCCTGGCTTAAGAAGGTAAGGGAGATTTGCAACAGGCATGATATTTTACTGATTTTCGATGAAGTCCAAACGGGCTTCGGACGTACGGGCAATTGGTTTGCGGCACAAACCTTCGATGTGACGCCGGATATCATGGCGATCGCGAAAGGTATAGCGTCGGGTCTTCCCCTGAGCGCGACGGTGGCGTCCAATGAGCTGATGAAACAGTGGCCCCTCGGAAGCCATGGCACGACGTTCGGCGGGAACCCGATCGCCTGCTCTGTCGGTCTTGCCACCCTGGAAGTCATGAAGGAGGAAAGGCTCCTTGATAATACGAAGACGATGGGTGCATACGCCGTTTCAAGGCTCGAGAGGTTGAAAGAGAAACATCCTGTAATCGGAAGCATCCGGGCGGTGGGCTTAATGATCGGGATAGAAATCGTCCATCCAAAGACGCGTAAACCGAATCAGGAAGGCTTGATGGACATCCTTGACCGGGCTCTTGAGAAAGGGGTTTTATTTTATCTGTGCGGAAATCACTCCGAAGTGATCCGCATGATTCCACCCCTTACGGTTACAAAAGAGCAGATCGACGCCGGTCTTCACATGCTGGATGAAGCGGTGACGGAGTATGAGGCAACACTGATGACTCATCTGGATTAAAATAAAAAAAGCTGATCAGTTCTGAACTGATCAGCCTTTTTTTATAGCCTTTTAACCGAAATGGCCTTCCTCATCTTCCGGAGGGCATCCTGTCCTTCTGTTTCCCTTCTCATCATTAAGTTCACATAGAGAGCATCAATCAGTGTTAACTGAGCAATGCGGGAGGACAGAGCTTCTGAACGGTAGTCGGTTTCCTCTGAAACGGTGAAGAGGGGTGTGTCGACCCTCTGGCTCAATGGCGATTTGGCGAAATTGGTGATGCAGATGGTCTTGGCCCCCGTTTCTTTGACGATGTCGAGCACTTGAAGAATATCTTTCGTCGATCCTGAGTGGGATATGAACACGGCGCAATCGTCACTCGTCATCTGGGAAGCGGTCATTAGCTGAATGTGACTGTCACTTGCAGCATGCACGCGCAGACCGGTCCGGATGAATTTATGGTAAGCATCAAGGGCGATGACACCCGACCCGCCGCTTCCGAAGAACTCGATGGAACGGGCGCTAGTCATCATGTCCACGGCTTTCATCAGCTTTTTCTCATCCACCACCATCAAAGTGTCTTCGATGGTTTTGATATTGGACCTGAATACTTTTGTGGCGATCGTTTGTGCCGTATCGCCTTCATTGATGCGTTCATGAATGTCCTTAAGTCCAGTCACGATTTCTGAGGCAAGGGCGATTTTCATCGCCTGATAGCCTTTAAAGCCGATTCGTTTACAAAAGCGGAAGACAGTAGAGTCGGCCACTCCTAAATCTTCCGCCAGACCGTTGATCGTTGAATGGATGATCTCGTTTGGATTTTCGAGTATATAGTCGGCAATTTTTTTCTCCGTCACACTGAATTGGGGATAGTGAGAACGGATACTTGCTAAACAATGTTGATGTTGACTCATTGACACCACTCCTGTAAGGGTTTTCATAGTTTCATTATACAAGATTCAAAGAAAAATAAAAATAATTTCTGTAAACGGTTGCAAAAAGAAAAATATTTTTTATAATAGAGATAGACAGAAAATAATTTTCCTGCTTAATTTGTTCACTCGAAAAGGCAATTCTCTTACCGAAATGGGAGAGTCATAGTTACATAGAGTGTTTTGCAAACGCTTCACTCGTCCGTCGGGAACGAATTAGCAGGATCATATGGTATAAAAAATTTGGCAGCAGAGCTGCCGTGAGGAAAGAAAGGCAGGGATACACAATGTCAGATCAAATGCTCATTTTAGTGGCACTGGCCGGAATTTTTCTTTTATTATTTTTAGTTATTAGAACAAAGCTTCACGCTTTTGTTGCCCTATTATTGGTAAGTTTAATCGTAGGGATCGCGGCCGGCATGCCGCTTCAGGAAGTAGTGGCATCGATACAGAGCGGTATGGGCGGGACCCTCGGGTTTGTGGCCGTTGTCGTTGGTTTAGGTGCGATGTTCGGACGCATGCTTGAAGTATCAGGGGGAGCGGAACGACTGGCTCAGACACTGATTAACAAATTTGGGGAAGATAAGGCACAATGGTCCCTTGGGATCACAGGTTTCCTCGTTGCCATTCCCGTATTCTTTGATGTAGGATTCATCATTCTTGTACCGATTGTGTACGGATTGGCAAGAAAAACAGGCAAGTCACTCCTTTACTATGGAATTCCATTGCTTGCAGGTCTTGCCGTAACACACAGCTTCATCCCTCCGACTCCGGGACCGATTGCGGTTGCTGACTTGATCGGGGCGGACCTTGGATGGGTCATCCTGTTTGGTACGATTGCCGGTGTTCCATCCATGATCATCGCTGGTCCACTTTTTGCAAAATGGATTTCAAAACGAATTCATGCAGTGGTTCCTGACTATATGCAGGCAGAAGAAATGGAGTACGATAAAGAGCTTCCGAGTTTCGCTCTGATTGCTTCTCTTATCTCGATTCCATTAGTATTGATCTTATTGAATACGCTTTCGGGTGTTGTGTTAGATGAAGGGAATATCATTCGTTCCATCCTGACATTCTTGGGACATCCTTTCGTGGCCTTGACGATTGCGACACTGTTGACGTTCGTTCTATTAGGCACGAAGCGCGGATACTCCCGCCAGGAAGTTCAGGACATTGCAACGAAAGCACTTGAGCCTGCAGGGATCATCATCCTTGTAACAGGTGCAGGTGGAGTTTTCAAGCAAGTATTGATAGACTCCGGTGTTGGGGAAGTATTAGGAAATATGATGGCTGGTTCAAGCCTGCCACCGATCGCCCTTGCTTTCTTGATTGCCATGGTCGTTCGTGTTGCTCAAGGATCTGCGACTGTTTCCATGGTAACAGCTGCAGGATTGATGAGCCCGCTGATCGACACTCTTGGTATGCAAGGTCCCGTTCTTGGTTTGATGGTTATTGCCATCGCTTCAGGGGCGACAGTTTTCTCCCATGTGAATGATAGTGGTTTCTGGCTCGTTAACCGTTATTTTGGATTAGATGTGAAAGATACGTTAAAATCATGGACCGTGATGGAGACACTCATCGGTTTTGTAGGATTTGCCGTTGTGTTCATTTTAGGGATATTCATTAGCTAAAATAGGATAGAATAATAGCAGAAGAGGGAAGAGCCATGTCGCTTCTTCCTTTTCTCTATTTATTTAGGAGGAACGAAGATGTCAGAATTCATGATTGGTGTCGATATCGGGACCACCAGTACAAAGGCGGTACTTTTTAATAAAGAAGGAAAGGCGATCGAGCGTCACGGGATCGAATATCCATTACATACACCATCACCGGGGACGGCTGAACAGGATCCTGAAGAAATTTTTCAGGCTGTCCTTAGATGCGTCAAGGAAGTGGCTTCAAGTACGAAAGAAACGATTTCATTTGTGGCGTTCAGTTCTGCCATGCACAGTTTGATCCTTGTGGATGAAAATGACCAGCCGCTGACCCCTTCCATTACATGGGCGGATAACCGTAGTGCTGCATGGGCGGAGAAGATCAAGAAAGAAATGAACGGGATGGAGATTTATAGAAGGACCGGTACACCGATCCATCCGATGTCTCCCCTTGTGAAGCTTGCCTGGCTGAAGGATGAAAAACCGGAATTGTTCGGAAAAGCAGCAAAGTTCATCTCCATTAAAGAATTTGTTTTCCATCGTTTGTTTGGGAAATATGTAGTTGATTATTCCATTGCTTCTGCTACAGGGATGTTCCATTTGGAAAACCTGGCTTGGGATGAGGAAGCCATGAAAGTGGCCGGCGTCTCGAAGGATAAGTTGTCGACTCCGGTATCTACAACGGATAGCCTCGTCGGGTTGAAGTCGGAATATACGGAAATGCTGGGCTTACCTGCCGACACGCCATTTGTCGTAGGCGCAAGCGACGGGGTTCTATCGAATCTTGGCGTCAATGCCATCGAGCCCGGAGTAGTCGCCGTGACGATCGGCACAAGTGGCGCGATCCGTGCCGTGACGGACCGGCCGGTGACAGATCCAAAGGGCCGGATCTTCTGCTATGCCTTAACGGAAAAGCACTGGGTGATCGGCGGACCCGTGAATAATGGCGGAATGATCTTCAGATGGGTCCGGGACGAACTTGCTTCCGGCGAAGTGGAAGTGGCGAAACGATTAGGGAAGGATCCCTATGAAGTGCTTACGGATATTGCAGCAAAAGTAGAACCGGGATCAGAAGGGCTCCTGTTCCATCCATATATGGCCGGTGAACGTGCCCCCCTTTGGAATGCAAAAGCCCGCGGTTCTTTCTTCGGTCTCGGGATGCACCACAAAAAAGAGCATATGATCCGTGCCGTCCTTGAAGGGATCGTCATGAACTTGTACAGTGTACTTCTTGCCCTCGAGGAATTGATCGGTACGCCGAAACGGGTGCAGGCAACCGGTGGATTTGCCCGCTCTGAGCTGTGGCGCCAGATGCTTGCCGACGTGTTCGACCAGGAAGTGGAAGTACCGGAAAGCTTCGAAAGCTCATGCCTTGGCGCCGTCGTACTCGGGATGTACGGCAGCGGAATGATCGACTCTTTGGAAGCAGTAAGTGAAATGGTAGGGTCCGTTCATTCTCATCAGCCTGTTCCGAAAGCGACGGAAGCTTATACCAGGTTGATGCCGATTTTCATCCGGGTTCCACGCTTGCTGGAAGAGGAATACGAAGCCATCAGTGCTTACCAGGAAAAAAGCTGACTCACCTGAGTCGGCTTTTTTTCGAGGTGGGATGGAAGGGAATCACTTAGCCAAAAGGTGGCCTTTTCATGTATAATAGAAACGAATATACCTTTTATTATCAGAAACTATCCATAGATAAATGAAAGAGAGTGAAACGATATGGGACGTAAGTGGAATAATATTAAAGAAAAGAAAGCGTCTAAGGATGCCAATACGAGTCGTATATATGCCAAGTTCGGCCGCGAGATTTATGTTGCAGCGAAGCAGGGAGAGCCGGATCCTGAACTTAACCAAACGTTGAAATTCGTTCTTGAACGTGCGAAAACGTATAGCGTACCGAAACACATCGTCGATCGTGCCATCGAAAAGGCAAAGGGCGGTTCAGAAGAAAATTATGACGAACTGCGCTATGAAGGCTTCGGACCGAATGGATCCATGGTCATCGTGGATGCATTGACGAACAATGTCAACCGTACAGCTTCCGAAGTACGTGCCGCTTTCGGTAAGAATGGCGGTAATATGGGCGTGAGTGGATCTGTAGCGTATATGTTCGATGCGACAGCCGTCATCGGCATCGAAGGGAAATCTGAAGAAGACGTAATGGAAATCCTCATGGAAGCGGACGTGGACGCACGTGACATCATCGAAGAAGATGATTCCGTGATCGTTTATGCCGAGCCGGATCAATTCCACGCTGTTCAAGAAGCATTTAAAGGTGCCGGTATCACTGAGTTTACTGTGGCAGAACTAACGATGCTTGCTCAGAATGATGTGGAGCTTTCTGAAGACGATCAAGCTCAATTCGAGAAAATGATTGATGCGATTGAAGACCTTGAAGATGTGCAGCAGGTATATCATAACGTTGATCTAGGTGAATAATAGAGTAGAAGTGACCCCCGATGCTGGATGCGTCGGGGGTTTTGAATATCATTAATTTTGTCAAATAATCACTTTATTTGTCGAAAAGACTGAAAATTCAGCATAATACTTCAATATCATTAGGTGCTTTGTTATGCTAGGGGAGAATCTGAATAAATACGTGAAAGAGGGAGAGGAAACTATGGGACTAGATCAACTTGAAAGGCAGCAAGCAGAACAGGGCGTGAAGGATGAAACCAAACCTTATCTGACGGCACTCATCGGCTGGAGCCTGCCGGCGATCGAGGCGTGTACCAAACTGAACAGACCCTTCGTCGTCGTTGGACCGCCTGATTTCGAATCATATGCTGAGAAGCATGATATCGCTTTTATCGGCTGGGACTTCGACCGCTTGAATGAAGGTTCAGATCATCTTTATAAACAACTGAAGTCACTCGGTGCTGAAGTGGCCATCCCACTTTACGAGGAATGTGTGGAGTGGGCAGGTGCTTTGAATTCCCGTTTCCGCAGTGAACCGCGTGTCTTTAATCGCTCTCTCCTCTTAAGGGATAAAGGGATGATGAAGCGTAAAGCGCAAATCGCCGGAATCAAGGTGGGTGTATTTGAAGAGGCACGGGATAAGGATGACGTGAGACGTTTCTTGAAACGGGTGAATGAAGCCTTATTGAAGGTCGAAGGAGATAAGAACGATCCGATCCACGTCAAACCGCTGGATAAAGCAGGATCGGTCGGCCACCGGGCAATCGAAAACCCTGAAGATATCGATGCTCTAACGGAGTCGGAATTTCCCCTGCTGATGGAGAGTCATTTAGACGGGCAGGAATTCTCTTGTGAAGTGTTCATTCATAAAGGAAAGATCCAGTTTTTAAATATAACGGAATACGTGCGATTGGGTTATTCCAATTTCGTACCGGCTTCTCCCACACTTGAAGAAAAGCGCCCGATCATCCGGGAGGCCATTCAACAACTCATCGATGCGTTTGAAATAGAATATGGAGTCATCCATCCTGAATATTTCATCACGTCCGACGGTACACTTCATTTCGGTGAAGTCGCGGCCAGGGTGCCTGGCGGGCATATCTTTGATCTGATTGAGCGGGCATACGGTTTTAATGCGTACCAGGCACAGATCCTTTGTGGAGATCCGAACACAACGGAAGAGGAGTTGAGAGAATTCTTCCCTTCTACAGGAGAGAAAGCCGAGGCACACGCAGGATGTTTAATGGTTCACCCTCATGTCAATTATGTAGAAAAGCTCGAGGTGCCTGACGAGCTGGAGAATCATCCTTATTTCGAGAAACATGACATGTTCAGCCCGGCCCAGGGAAAAGTGGCCCAGAGAATCGGATTCGGGAACCATTACGGGACCATCTTCTTCTACGGGGAAGACAGCGAAGTGATGAGGGACCTCTTAAAGGAATACGAACAATTTAATTTCTATATTTAGACCGTTCCTCTTTTGCCTGAACCACCTATCCGATATTCTGATCGATAAAGGAGTTTTGAAATGGCTTTTGAATTAACCTCCAAGCTGGAAGAGAGATTTTTGCAGGCGCTGAATGAATTGGAGAGTGCAGCTTCATTTGCGAAATCAATGTATCAAACGGACGTCTATCAGGAAGCTCAACGATTACTGGACACTGACGAAGGGCTGGGGATTTTATACCAAAGTGCAAGCCGCTTTGAAAAAGCCGGGGTATTCCAGGACGGTCCTTGGGAAAAAGCATCCAAGCTTCAACCGCCTCTTGTGGCGGGATCCCTGCAGGCAAAGGGTCTGCCTTCGATTATTGAAATCCTGAGCGAGCTCAGGATGCTTTCCATTGCAGAAGCTCAATATGAACATTCCGATGTCACGGCAGAGATGGCGCAGGATTTCCTGAACGAAGTAATGGTGCTGAACCTGAACCTGCTTTTCCCAGAAGCGACGGAAGCGGCGCGGATTGAAGGTGGGGAGCAGAGTGAAAGGGCTACAGAGTTGTTTCATTTTCTTTCAGATAAGTTGTCTTACCAAGCCCTTACCACTACGCTGATTAAAGAGATCGAACGGTTGACGGCACAACGTCCCATCATGGTGAAACGAACCGTTTCCATGATCGAGACCGCTAAGAAAATGCTTCATTCCGATCTTAGTGCAGCGGAACGACTGGTGCTGGAGAAATACGTATCGGCGGTTGAAGGCCCGACCCCGTTGAGTAAAAGTATTGTCAAACCGGGGGAATATCGCAAGAAGCTGTTGGAACTATCTCAAGGGGAGCTTGAGAAGGAGGCGGTTCATTTTGCTGCGTCCATGCGTGAAACCGGATTGGTGGCTCCACAGCACGCCATTCTTCTGAGATATTTATGCAGGAAGTTTCCGGAGCTTGTACCGACAGCCCTTCATTTGAATGATAAAGGTAAAGCAAATCTGGATGAAAACGCCGAGCTTGTATTTCAACTTGTGAAAGTGGCGATCTACCCGGCTACTAAGCAGTCTGTATACGGACTTGCCCTTATGCTTGAACGAGGGGTTCTATCCTATCCCCCTGTCTCCCCGGGACTCAAAAGACTGATTGAACTTGATATCAGGGCGGAAGTAAGAAAGACGCTTCTGAATTCATGTAAAACGGGAGATGGCATTACAGCAAACTCCGTACTCCTTGCAGGTGTCATCAATGTCCTCGGGCAGCCCATCGGCATCGGACAAGGCCTGAACCCAACCTGTCAAACAGCGCGGGGAATCAGCCTTTGGGCGCAGCATGCCCCGGGGTATCTCCTTGAACTGATCCCGAGGGCTGCAAGGGACGGGGACATCGATATCATGTTTGAAGGTACACCCGTTCATTCCAAGGACTTGAGCGGAGGACTCGCACCTGAGCTTCATCAGGAGCTTGATCCGGTTTCACTCGTTCTCGTCCCCCATCTTGATCGTATCTATAGTGAAATGATGAGAAGAGTTTCTCTCAGAGGGGAGGATGGACACCGTTGGGTGAATCCTGAGTTTTATGGAGATTGGGTCCAGAAGGGATTCAGCACGGTCATCGATCCGTTGACCGGACTCATTGCTGACTATCCGGGTTTTGTCAGACTGTTTTACGCCACCCATCATCCGGAATACAATGATGACTACGGATTGATCTATCCGAATCCGGTGGGGATTTTCATCACGAATGTCCACGGGAAGCTCCTTGGATTCCACGCCGTATCCATTCTCCGGATCACACAGGATCCGAAGGGTGAGTATCGGATTTATTTCTATAATCCGAACAACGACGGTTCGCAAAATTGGGGCCAGGGAATCGAACCTTCCGTTATGGATAACGGGGAGCTGGAAGGCGAATGCTCCCTTCCGTTCCATGAGTTCGTCTCCCGGCTCTATGCCTTCCACTACAATCCGTATGAGCAGGGGGATGCATTTGCGGTGGAGAATGAAATAGTCGACGAAATCAAGGTCCTTGCCAGGGAAAGCTGGGGAAAGGATTATACATGGGTTTAACAGGATGAAAGGCGCCTGAGCGACGGTCGTTGCTCAGGCGCTTTTTTAATTGGAATGATTCTCCTGCCACGAGACATACTAAATGGTGGAGGTGGTACAGATGAGTAACGACAAGAAATCGGAACATGTACTTATGGACACCCCGTTGAATCCTGAATTCACCATGAATGACCGGCGACGCAATCCGAGCCAGGTGTACGTTCCAGGAGAATCGTTGGAAGAACATCATGCAGTTGAAGAAGGTAATGGCGTCATTGCAGAGAAAGTCATCGGTCAATCAAATGAGAATGGATAGGAGGGGTCGGCTATGAAAGAATATCCCGTAGCGGATTTGTCTGAAGATGCCTTGAATAAAGTGAAGAGTATGGAAAATGAACTTTGTCAGCAGTCTGCGGATGACATCGTTTTGATTGCTTATAAAAATACGGATAGAAGCAGGAAAGGAGCAAGATAGGATGGAAAAAGGAAATAAAGATATGCCGGACTTCAACGAGTTGAATGACCGTGTCATTGCCGAAGAACCAAAAGGACCATTTTTCGCCATCAAAACAAATATGGATACACAAGGTGTAAAAGATAATCCTTATGCGACAGAAAAAGCGAGTCCTGAGCAAGAAGAGAAATTACAGCAGTTTTTTGAGGATGAAGAGTTATAAAGGATTACATAAGGAAGCGCCCATCTTCATCGATGGACGCTTCTTTGATTTTATTTCGTACGGGACTGCTCATCAAGTAATTCCTTTGACACTTTCGGTGCCACCCAGAGCATGGGAAGTAACAGAAGCGAGACGGGAACGGCCGTGACGACGATGAAGTTCTGCAACGCAGTGACACTGCCGTCTCCTATATATAAAAGAATCGCTGCGATGGATCCCATCAGGATGGACCAAAAGACTCGTAAAGACACTTTGGGGTCTCCTTCACCCGAAACCGCCATGGCAATTGTATAAGACATGGAGTCTCCTGTCGTGACAACGAAAAGAATTGTCAATAATAAAAACAGCGGTGAAATGATCCCGGAAAGCGGCAGCTGGTTGGTTATGGCAATCATAGCTGCAGGCATTCCGCCACTCGTTAATTCTTGTGACACACTTCCTGGATTCTGCAGTTCATAAAAGATACCTGAACCACCGACAACGGTAAACCAGAAGGTAGTGACGATGGGAGCGATGATCGCGATGGCCAGTATGATCTGTCGGATGGTCCTGCCTCGCGAAATCCGGCTGACAAGTATCGCCATCATTGGGCCATATCCAATGAACCATCCCCAGAAGAACACGGTCCAACTACCCAGCCAGCTTTTATCTGACCGGAATGTACTGATCTGGATAAAGTGATCCACATAGAATCCAAAAGAAGAAATAAAGGAATCAATAATGAAACCTCCAGGACCGAATAATAGAACGAATAGGATCAATCCCAAGGCCAATCGTACATTGAAGTTACTCAGGATTTGGATTCCTTTATGCAGGCCGGTGGCAGCCGAAATCGTCGAGACGATCACTAGACAGATAATGATCCCAAGCTGGGTTGAGAATTGATCAGGGATCCCGAAAAGGGCAGACAGACCGTAACTTGCCTGTAAACCGAGAAACCCGATCGGTCCGATCGTACCAGCTGCGACCGCAATGATGGCAAATGCATCTATAAGGGTCCCGAGGGCACTGTTTTTAAGCTTTTCCCCGAAAATGGGATAAAGTAGAGTGCGGGGTTTCATCGGCATTCCCCTGTGATAATGGCCATACATCATGACGACGGCACACAATGTACCCAGGATGGCCCATGCAAGAAAACCCCAATGCATGAAGCTTTGGGACAACGCCGGCATGATAGCCCCGGCGGACATGGGATCGACTCCTTTGTGCATCGGTGGTACCGTCATAAAGTGGTACATGGGCTCTGCGGCAGCCCAGAACACTCCGCCACCGGCAAGCAGGGTAGCCATGATGATCGATAACCATTTAAATGTTCCGATCTCCGGTTTTTCCATATACCCTAACCGGACGCCCCCGTATTTAGAGAATGCAAGATACAGGGCTACGATGAAATGAACCAGCATTAACACTTGCCAGAAGGCCCCGAAGTACGTCGAAGACCAGGTGAAGCTTTTGTTAACAAAGGCAGTCACAAGATCGAGACGAATGAATGCCGCGACAACGAAAAGAATGAGTAATCCGCCACTGATGGCAAATACGGGCCAATCAATCTTGGATGTGTGATGCTTATTAGACATATAAAATAAAAGCTCCTTTAATATTCATTGGAAAACACAAGGTCCTACTATCTCACAGGTAGAAAAGGGTTGTAAAGAGAACGAAAAGAATTCATAAAAGACAATTTTTGTCACAGTTTAAAATTGGAAAATACTATCTGTTCAACGGTGAAAAAAGGACTATACTAAAGAGGAAGAGTAAAAGAAATACTGAAAAAAGCAACTTATTGAAAAACAAGGACGCAAAGCAGATTCTTCCTTTAAAGGAATAGCGGTTCATCTTTATTGGAACTGGAAGTCCCTGGCTGAATGGAGATAAAGAAGAAATGAGGAATGAAAAATGTCGAGAGTAGCCTTGGTTACAGGGGCGACCGGCCTGGTCGGTTCCAACCTGATGAATATCCTCCTAAAGAGTCCTGAATATACAAGAGTGATTTCCTTTGTAAGAAGAGAAAGTGGAGTGAAACATGAGAAGTTGGACGAACGGATCATTTCATTTGATGGGATGAAGCTTCTGCCCCATGAGGAAATTGATGATGTGTTTTGCTGCCTCGGGACCACGATCAAGAAAGCCAAGACGAAACATGCTTTTAAGAAAGTGGACTACGAGTATCCGATTCAACTTGGCAAGCTCGGGAAATCACACGGAGCTAAACAGTTTCTCGTCATCTCCTCAATTGGTGCAAAGCCGGAATCGCGGTTCTTTTATAGTCAGGTGAAAGGGAATTTGGAGAACGAATTGAAGGAGCTTCATTATCCTTCCCTTCATATATTCAGGCCATCCCTTTTATTGGGGGAGAGGCAGGAGTTCCGATTGTGTGAAAAAGCGGGAGAAATCTTCTCGAGAGCGATCCGGCCCGTTATGGTGGGCAGGTTGAAACGATACAGGAGCATTCCAGGCAAACAGGTTGCCTATGCCATGTACCGGGCGGCTGTAGGGACGTTCAGGGAAGGGGTTACCATACATGAATCGGAACAGATTCAAGAGTTTTAGAAAATAAGGGAAACGATGAAAGACCCGCTTCAGATGCGGGTCTTTCATTATGATTGTATCTGATAGAAATGTCTCAAGGCATTCACCAGATGTTTCAATGAAGGGTCCTCTTCAACGTTTACAAGCATGCCTTTGATGACGACGGACCGGGTTTCGGCTTTTTGAATCTCTTCTTTCATGACTTCGAGTGAAATCCGGCTGTTTTCATCCTCTGCCACTTCAAGGGCATCCTCTATCATATGAACAAGGGTAGACTCATTGATTCTGTTAGAAGATGTAAAATCCTTCACCAAATCATCCAGTTTTTCAAAAGAAAGAACCGGCTCATCTCCACTCCTTAGCAAACCTTCCACTAAATCATCCGTCCGTTTCAATATGAAATGGGATAAATAAGAAAAGTCCAGATTGATTTTATCCAGCATCACTAATTCTAAATAAGAATGGAAAAAGCCTTGAATCATCATCGTGATATCCCAGAAATAGGGCTCGATCTTTTTACCGTAAATCCCGAATAGTCTTCTTTTATAATAGCGGTGTGTATTCATCTTCATTTCATTGAGGAGATCATGGATTTCATCGTTAAACGGCATGGCGTTCTCCCTGATCTGCATAATGATGAACTCTTTATGCTTGCAGATTTCAATGAGCTGGCATTCTAATTGCTTTTGGAATTTCTCATAAGGAGGAAGATCCTCGTTTTCAATCTCGTTCACTTTGTCGGTGATCATTCTGAAATAGTAGTTCATGATGGCGAGCAGCAGGGCTTCCTTTGATTTGAAATACAAATAAAAGGCACCTTTCGATATATCACATTCATTCACGATTTCCTGAACGGAGGTGGCGTTGAAGCCTTTCGTGGCGAACAGTTTAATGGATGTCTCTATGATTAATTTTTCTTTTTCCTTCATACGTTCCTCTCCTTGATAAACTCCTTCTCTATATTATGACCGATTGGTCACAAAAAATAAACCTTTTCTTATTATGTTCATTGACTTGTGACTGTTCGGTCAGTTATATTAGAATATGTTATGACTAGTCGGTCAGAAAAAGAGAGAAGGGATGAATACGACGTGAACAGTATTATCAATTTCGTACTGAAGAATAAGTTTGCTGTGTGGCTGATGACGATCATCGTCATTATTGCAGGACTATATTCAGGATTTAATATGAAGCTCGAAACACTGCCTAACATCAACACCCCGATTGTCAGTGTGACAACTGTGTATCCCGGGGCCACTCCTGAAGATGTAGCGGACAAGGTATCAGAACCAATTGAGAAACGGTTGCAGAATTTAAATGGGGTCAATGTCGTCAGTTCGACTTCCTACCAGAATGCTTCAGCCGTTCAGATAGAATACAAGTTTTCGAAAGATATGGATGAAGCCAAAACCGAAGTAGAAGAGGCTCTTTCGGATCTCACTTTTCCAGACGGGGTGAACGAGCCGGAAGTATCACGACTGAGCTTTAACGCCTTTCCGGTCATCGCTCTCAGTGTAGCGAATGATGACCAATCTTTAGCCCAGCTGACGTCAACGGTGGAAGATACGATCATTCCACAGCTTGAGGGAGTGGACGGGGTGGCTTCTGTCCAGGCATCAGGCCAGCAGGTGCAAGAAGCCCAGTTGATCTTTGATCAGGACAAGCTTGCACAATATGGATTGACGGAAGAAACGGTTCAGAACATCATCAAAGGCTCGGATGTGACTGCTCCGTTAGGATTGTATACGTTTAAAGATAGTCAGAAATCCGTAGTGGTAGATGGGAACATCACAACGATTGAAGATTTGAAAGAAATGAAGATACCTGTAACACCGAGTGGGGCACCGGCACAGGAACAGCAAGGACAGGGACAGACACCTCAGGCTCCTGCTGCTGGACAAGCACCAGCCGATATGAAGATCCCGACGATTCAACTTTCGGACATTGCCGATATTGAACTGATCGGGAAAGCGGAATCGATTTCAAGAACGAATGGAAAAGAATCCATCGGGCTTCAAGTGGTGAAGACAGCGGATGCCAATACGGTGGACGTTGTCAATGCGGTAAAAGAAGAAGTCAAAACGTTTGAGAAAGACATCGATGGAGTAGAAATCATTTCTACTTTTGACCAGGGTGAGCCGATTGAGGAATCAGTCAGCACGATGCTGAACAAGGCATTATTCGGTGCCGTGTTCGCGGTCATCATCATTCTCCTGTTCTTACGGGATATCAAATCGACGCTGATTTCTGTCGTTTCGATTCCGTTATCACTATTAATCGCGATTTTACTTTTAAAACAAATGGATATCACCTTGAATATCATGACCCTTGGAGCGATGACCGTGGCCATCGGGCGGGTCATCGATGATTCCATTGTCGTCGTGGAAAACATTTATAGAAGGATGTCACTGAAAGGTGAATTGCTGAAAGGGAAAGACTTGATCCGGGAAGCAACGAAAGAAATGTTCGTCCCGATCGCGTCTTCAACGATCGTCACGATTGCCGTGTTCCTTCCATTAGGATTGGTACAAGGAATGATCGGGGAGCTATTCCTTCCTTTCGCCCTGACAATCGTGTTCGCTCTATTGGCTTCCCTTCTTGTGGCGGTCACAATCGTACCGATGCTTGCCCACTCCATGTTTAAAAAGGGTGTAGGGAAGAAGCACGTAGAAAAGAAAAGCCGTTTGGCAGAATGGTATAAGGGTGTATTGAATTGGACACTGAATCACAAGATCATCACATCGATCCTTGCCATCGCCATGTTGGTCGGAAGTCTCTTCTTAGTGCCACTGATTGGCGTGAGTTTCCTTCCATCCGATGAAGAAAAGATGGTCATGGCGACATATAAACCAGAACCTGGTCAAACGGAAGAAGATGTCGAGAAAATCGCAGAGAATGCAGAGGAATACTTCCAGGGACGTAAAGATGCTGATACGATTCAATACTCTGTCGGCGGGGAAAATCCCATGAGTCCTGGAAGCACGAACAATGCAATTTTCTTTGTCCAATACAATGACGATACAGAAAATTTCTCTGAAGAAAAAGAAAAGGTCATCAAAGACTTACAGAAATCAACCGACAAAGGCGAATGGGCATCACAGGACTTCTCCGCAAGTGCCGGCAGCAATGAAATTGTCGTGTACGTGTACGGGGAAACCCTGAAAGACATCGAACCTGTTGTCAACGATATAGAAGACATGATGGAAGATAAGAAAGACTTCAAAAAAGTCGGATCAAGCATATCCGAATCCTACGACGAATACTCGTTCATCGCCGATCAGGAAAAGCTGAGCGAGCTTGGCCTCTCAGCGGGTCAAATTGCCATGGAGCTTGGTCAGACACGTCAGCGTCCTGTCCTCACGACCATTGAAAAAGATGGGGAAGAAGTGAATGTCTACTTGGATGTTGAAAAAGAAAAGTATGAAAACATCAACGACTTAACGGATAAAACCATCCAGTCACCACTGGGCATGGAGGTTCCGATCAAAGACGTCGTTGAGGTTCAACAAGGTGAAACATCCGATACCGTTTCACGACGGGACGGAAAAGTCTTTGCTCAAGTGAGCGGGGAACTGAAGACCGATGATGTGTCGAAAGCATCTCAGGATATCAAGAAAGAAATCGATAAACTCGATGTACCATCAGGTGTGGACGTGAATATGGGTGGAGTGACAGAGGATATTCAGGAATCCTTCACACAACTAGGATTGGCGATGCTTGCAGCGATTGCAATTGTCTACCTGATCCTTGTCATCACATTCGGTGGCGGCCTTGCGCCATTTGCCATCCTGTTCTCACTGCCATTCACGATTATCGGAGCATTGGTAGGGTTATTGATCGCGGGAGAAACAATCAGCATCTCCTCTATGATCGGGGCACTGATGCTGATCGGTATCGTTGTGACCAATGCCATCGTTCTTATCGACCGTGTGATTCATAAGGAAAACGAAGGCCTGTCCACACGTGAAGCATTACTCGAAGCCGGATCTACACGACTCCGCCCGATCCTCATGACAGCCATTGCCACAATCGGGGCCCTGTTCCCACTGGCGCTCGGACTTGAAGGAAGCGGATTGATCTCTAAAGGCCTCGGTGTCACCGTAATCGGAGGATTGACCAGCTCGACACTCTTGACGCTCGTCATCGTACCGATCGTGTATGAAATCCTGATGAAAATCAAAGGGAAGATCGGTAGACGTAAACGGAAAGTAGTGAAAGAATAGTTTTGAGAGAAAGCAGTCCTCCAGGGGGCTGCTTTTTATTATGGGGGCAGGTGGGCGAGAAGATGAGGGCTGTATGTTCCAAAATATGTAAAGTGGCTGGATGATCAGACATTTCGGCTGGATTCTGTCCAATTTCGGCTGGATTTCCCATTATTCCGGCTGGATTTTTACCCAAAACGGCTGGATTAAAACTAATTTCGGCCGGATTCTGTTCACCACCGACTGGAGGCACGTCGAAAAGAGACGATATTTAACGAAAATGCACTCAAGACACTCGGCATGGGGAAACCTTCGAAACTTTTAAAAGTTTTCTAAAAATTTGTATTGATTCCATCAAAAGTCTGGACTATAATAACAATTAACGAAAGCGCTTTCGATGAAGAGGAGACAGCAATGGTTACAATCTATGACTTAGCAAAACGCACTGGGTTTTCCAGTACGACAGTTTCTAAGGCTCTTAACAATTATACAGATGTGAGTCAAAAGACGAAGCAAAAAATCCTCGATGCAGCTGCTGAAATGGGTTATTTACCCAATGCCCATGCCCAGTCCTTATCAACGAAGAAATCCTGGACGATCGGGGTCATGTTTGCAGAGGACAATGAGGTCGGATTGAAACATCCTTTCTTCAGCGCCCTTATTGAAAGTTTCCGCAAATATGTGGAACGGGAAGGATATGATTTGATTTTCGCATCAAGAAATCTGCGAAATCGGGATACGAGTTATCTTGAGCACTTCTTATATCGTGCCGTGGATGGAATCGTCGTGATCTGCTCAGATCCCCACGATCCGCAGGTTCAGGACATGATCAATAGCCATCTGCCGATTGTCGTGATCGATATGAGCAATCAGAACTGCTCTGTTGTTTATTCCGATAATATTGAGGGTGGAAGATTGGCCGTCAAGCATCTGCATTCGCTGGGCCATACCAGAATCGCCCATATTTCAGGGGATCCGTCGATCGACGCGGGAGCACAGCGGATCAAAGGCTTCACGAAGGGCATGGATGAGCAGAATCTCCCCATTCTTGATGGGTATCTTGTTAACGGCGGGATGTTCTCGATTGAAGAGGGAAAGGCTGCAATGGAAAAACTTCTTGCACTGGAAACCATCCCTACGGCAGTCTTCATTGCAGGTGATCACATGGCCATCGGTGCCATGGAAGCCATCAAAGAGAAGGGATTAAGGATTCCTGAGGATATCTCCATCATCGGGTATGATGATATCGAAATGTCTTCCTATCTCACACCGAAGCTGACCACGGTCAGACAGGATACGGACCGGATCGGTGCACGGGCGGGTCAACTACTGATGAAGCAGATCATCCAGAAGAAGAAGCTGTTATCCACAGAAGTCATCCCGGTGGAACTCATTATCAGGGAATCTTGTACAATGGTAAAAAAAGAAAAAAAGAAATAATCTTATATTTTTTTGGGAATTTCGAAACCGGTTTCGAAATTTTTAATTGAAGAAAACCGAAACCGCTTTCGTATCTATATCTACAAATGTAAAAGGGGGATTAAGATGAAGAAGATTTTGGCAATATTCATGACGGTTGTAATGGTTGCGGGGGTACTTTCGGCCTGTTCGGGAGATTCCAAGTCATCGGGTAGCTCGAAAGATAAAGACGTAGATTTAAAGGTATGGTCCTTCACGGATGAACTGAAGAAACCAATCACGAAATTTGAAGAGAAAAATGGTGTGAAGGTAGAATTGACGATCGTTCCGATTGCCGATTATCCGACGAAATTAAAGCCTGTTCTTGAAAGTGGCGTTGGGGCACCTGATGTATTCACAGGAGAAATCGCGTTCCTTAAGCAGTGGGTAGACGCAGGTTACTGGGAAAACTTATCAGAGAAACCATACAATGTAGATGAAATCAAAGATAAATATGTACCTTATGTATTCGACTTAGGTAAAGATAAAGACGGAAATGTCAGAGCGTTATCATGGCAAACGACTCCTGGTGGAATCTTCTACAGAAGAAGCATCGCGAAAGAAGTACTTGGTACAGATGATCCAACTGAAGTAGGAAACATGATGAACTCAATGGACAATGTATTCAAAGTGGCTGACAAGATGAAGGAAAAAGGTTACAGCATGTTCCCGGATGAGGGCTCAATCCGCTGGTTCTCTCAAGGAGATAATCCACAACCTTGGGTAAACGACAAGAATGAGCTTCAACTGACAGATGAAAAGATCGAGTATATGGAATCAGCGAAGAAACTTCGTGAAAACAACTATACAGCTCTTGCTGCAGAATGGTCTCCATCATGGTTCGAAGCGATGGATAAGCCGATCAAAATGAAAGAAAACGGTAAAGAGAAAGAAACACAAGTATTCTCTTATGTTCTTCCTACTTGGGGACTTCACAGCGTTCTGAAAACGAATGTAAAGGAAACAACAGGTGACTGGGCCGTGACAAGTGGACCAAGCCCGTACTTCTGGGGTGGAACATGGTTAGGGGTTTACAACAAATCAGAAAACAAAGAACTTGCCTATGACTTTGTGAAAATGATGACTCAGGATGACGAATTCCTGACAGACTGGGCGAAAGAAACGGGCGATGTCCTTGCCTACAATCCTGTAACAAATGCGATCAAGGACGACTTCAGCAGTGAATTCCTTGGCGGACAGAACAACTATCAGTTCTTCCTTGAGCAGGCGAAAGAGATCGAGCCTGGTATCGTAACGAAATACGACCAACAGCTTGATACGTTCTATGGAAATGCCGTTCAACAGTATGTGGACGGAAAGAAATCCAAAGACGATGCCATTAAAGATTTCTATAAAAAAGTACAAAACGCATATCCGGACATAAAAGTACCAAAAAACTAAGCGAGTGAACATTTAATGGCAGGCGGCGTGGCTTCATGTCGCCTGCCGATAATCTATTAAACAACTAGGGGGGCTGGGGAATGAAGAAAGTAGATCGATTTGGTTATCTGTTTATCGCCCCGTTTTGGATCATCTTTTTAATATTCAGTATTTATCCTGTTGCTCTTACATTCTATTACAGCTTTACAAACTATTCAGGAAGCGGGACAGCGGAAGTAATCGGTCTTGCCAACTATACCCGTTTACTCACGGACAGCTATTTTGTGGAAGCATTTTTCAACACGTGGAAAATATGGGGAATCAACTTTGCCCTGCAAATTGGTCTTGCCCTTGTACTCGCATTAATCTTCTCTGATATGAGAATGAAGTTGAGAGGTTTGGCGTTTTTCAGATCAATCTTTTATTTACCTAATTTAATCACGATTAGTTCGGTCGCCCTGTTGTTTGGTATCTTACTGGACTGGCAGCATGGATCATTAAATATGATTCTATTAAATATAGGTCTTATATCAGAACCGATTAATTGGCTGAACGAGCCTGCGACTGCACAGTTGTCAGTATCCCTGATCCTTACCTGGATGTGGTTCGGTCATTCGTTCATCGTCGTCATGGCGGGGGTTTCCGGAATTTCGAAGGACTACTATGAGGCAGCTTTGATCGATGGTGCAAACAGATGGCAGACGTTTACGAAAATCACGATTCCTTTATTAAAACCGATCTTGCTTTATATCATGATCACATCCCTGATCGGCGGTCTTCAATTATTTGATCTGCCAATGCTTCTGACAGATGGTATCGGTTCTCCGGATGGATCACTGAATACGATGGTACTGTATCTGTACAATCAGGCATTCAAGTTTAATAACTATGGATATGCTTCAGCTGTCGCATATGGATTGTTCGTCATTACCTTGATCTTCTCGGCGATTGTCTTCAAAGGGATGTATGGAAATGAACGCAAACAAGCAAGGAAGGTGTAAAGCATGTTGGGAAAAACAGCGGTAGAAAAAAATGTACCGACTCAAAAGGTAGAAAAGTCAAAGCCTGAACTTTTGCCACATGAGTCCAAACTGAAAACCAGAAACACCATTGTGAAGAGCATCATCTACATCGTACTTGTGTTGATGGCGATTGTCTGCTTCATTCCATTCCTGATGATGCTTGTGAATGCGACAAGGTCAAATGAAGCGATCCTGTCCGGATTCACCTTGCTACCGGGGAGCTCTTTAGTTGAAAACTACACGACGATGATGGAGTACGTAAACATCTGGTCGGGGTTCAAGAATAGCCTGATCATCTCTGTCCTTACGACTTTATTATCAGGTTATTTCTCAGCATTGACTGCCTATGGATTTGCCTTTTACACATTCAAGGGGAAGAATTTCCTGTTCGTCTTCATGCTTGTGATGATGATGGTTCCAGGACAATTGGGGCTGATCGGCTTCTACGAACTGAGTAAGAATCTGGGGATCCTCGATTCTTTCATTCCACTGATCGTTCCGGCCATCGCAAGTCCGTTCGTCGTATTTTTCTTAAGACAATACATCCAGACGACGCTTCATCCAAGTTTAATCGAAGCTGCCCGCATCGATGGGGCAAGTGAGTTCAAGATTTTCCATACAGTGGCGATTCCAATCATGATGCCGGCAGTTGCGACAATGTCGATCTTCACGTTCATCGGATCATGGAATAACTACATCATGCCACTCGTCATCCTGTTCTCACCTGAGAAATATACGCTGCCTGTATTGATGGGATTCTTGAAGGGATCTCAAGTAGCGCAAAATTTAGGTTCAATGTACTTAGGGATCGCGATTTCAGTCGTACCAATCATGATTGCCTTCCTATTCCTGTCTAAATATATCGTCAACAGCATTTCAGCAGGATCAATCAAAGAATAGAGGAGAGAATGACCGATGAAATTTGATAAAACATTTACCTTTGGAACCGCCACATCATCGTATCAAATCGAAGGTGCACATAATGAAGGAGGAAGAACTCCATCCATCTGGGATATGTTCTGTGACATTCCAGGGAAAGTATATAAGCAGCATAATGGTGATGTCGCTTGTGATCACTACCACCGATTTGAAGAAGACATCCAGCATATCAAGCGTCTTGGTGTAGACACCTATCGTTTTTCCATTGCCTGGCCTCGCATCTTTCCTGAGAAGGGGAAGTACAATCAGGAAGGCATGGACTTTTATAAAAAATTGGCGGCAAGACTTCAAGAAGAAGGCATCAAGCCTGCCGTGACATTGTATCACTGGGACCTGCCGATGTGGGCCCATGAAGAAGGTGGATGGGTCAATCGTGAGTCTGTAGAATGGTTCATGGACTATGCAAGAGCGTGCTTCACGGAACTTGATGCGGTCGTTGATTCATGGATCACCCATAATGAACCTTGGTGTGCAGGGTTCCTTGGCTATCACCAAGGCGTCCATGCACCGGGTCACACCAATCTGGATGAAGCAGTGAAAGCGGTCCACCATATGCTTCTCTCCCACGGAAAAGCGGTTGAGCTGCTGAAGAAAGAATTCAAATCTCAAACCGACATCGGCATCACGTTGAACCTGTCACCTGTTTATCCAAACACGGATTCAGTGAATGATCTTCTTGCTGCGAACAACGCGGACGGTTACTCAAATCGTTGGTTCCTTGATCCGGTATTCAAGGGAGAATACCCAAAAGACATGATGAACTTATTCTCAAAATATGTCCATTCCTATGACTTTATTAAAGAAGGGGATATGGAACTGATTTCAACGAAATGTGATTTCTTCGGGATCAACTATTACAGCCGGGGGATCGTCGAGTTCAGTGCAGCCAATGATTTCATGCATAAGGGAGCTTATTCCGATTATGATAAAACGGGCATGGGCTGGGACATCGCGCCGAATGAATTCAAAGACCTTATCCGCCGTCTGAGACAGGAGTATACGGATCTGCCGATCTATATCACGGAAAACGGAGCGGCCTATGACGATGTGCTGGAAAATGGAAGAGTGCATGATCACGAACGGGTCACCTATTTGAATCTGCATCTTCAAGCAGTTTCTGATCTTAATGAAGAAGGCATGAACATTCAAGGCTATTATCTATGGTCACTGATGGATAACTTTGAGTGGAGCTTCGGGTATGATAAGCGTTTCGGTATCCTTTATATCGACTTCGATACGCAGGAGCGAATCTGGAAAGACAGTGCCTTCCGTTATGCTGAAGTCATCCGGGATCATAAACAGAAGCATGGCCTTCATACCAATGCCGAGGAAGTCGCCCAATGAATATGAAGGTGATTTTGACAGCCAAAGAAACAGGAGATCGGTTCTCAGAAAAAGAACCGGTTTCTTTTTCTGAAGGCCGTGCTTCTACCCACATCCAACTCGATCGGGAGCTTAAATATCAGGAAATATTGGGATTTGGCGGTGCATTCACCGAAGCAGCAGCTCCCAGCCTTTCCCTCATCAGTCCGGAAAAAAGGGAAGAAATCATCCACCGTTATTTCGATCCGTCAGAAGGACTTGGTTACCGCTTCGGCCGGACCCATATCAACAGCTGTGACTTTTCATTAGGGAACTATACCTATGTGGAAGATGGAGATGCTTCGTTAGAAAGCTTCTCCATCGATCGGGAGAAGAAGCTCGTGATTCCCCTTATCCAGGAAGCAAAGGAAGTGGCCGGAGGGGAACTTTCCATCGTGGCTTCTCCGTGGAGTCCTCCTTCATGGATGAAAACGAACGGTGAAATGAACAACGGAGGGAAACTATTGCCCGAGTTTCAATCCGTATGGGCAGACTACTACTCGAAGTACATAGAGGCGATGGAAGAAGAGGGGATCGGAATCTGGGGATTGACGATCCAGAATGAACCGGAAGCGAAGCAGGTGTGGGATTCATGCCTGTACACAGGGGAAGAAGAACGGGACTTCATTAAAAATCATCTGGGTCCGTCCCTCGTTGGACATGGTCACGGGGATGTGAAGGTCATCATCTGGGATCATAATCGTGATGTGATTCATGAACGTGCGAAGGCGGTCCTGTCCGATCCAGAAGCGGCCAAGTATGTGTGGGGGACAGGTGTCCACTGGTATGTATCAGAGGAGTTTGAAAATCTCTCCAAAGTGCATCACGACTTCCCTGATAAGCATTTGATCTTTACAGAAGGATGCATCGAAGGCGGGGTCAGACCCGGCGCCTGGGATACGGGTGAACGCTATGGCCGGAATATCATGGGTGATTTGAACAATTACCTTGAAGCCTGGATCGACTGGAATATCGTACTGAACGAAGAAGGCGGACCGAACCATGTAGGGAATTACTGCGATGCACCGGTGATTGTCGACACGGTGAATGACGAGGTCCGGTACAATAGCTCGTACTATTACATCGGGCATTTCAGCAAATACATCAAAGTCGGAGCAAGACGTATCGGATGTCAGATTTCCAATGACACTGTATCGGCTACTTCCTTTGAAAATCCAGACGGGGAGATCGTCGTCATTGTGATGAATGCGAATGACCGTGAGGAAGAGATTTCCCTTGCATGCGGTGAAGGGAATTTCACTACGACTCTTCCACTGCATTCGATTGCCACTTTTATAATCCGTTAGTTGGAAAGCAGTCCTTTTGGGGCTGCTTTTTATGTAATAAGCATACCTCCCATCCTCCATCCACACCCCTCCTCATATTCCCCGGACAACCATCATAGAATAGACCATCTTACATAAAGGCAGGGTACAAGCATATGAGTCTGTTTTTAAGGGGTACATTGGTGTTGGTGCTGACGGCATTCTTAGGGGAATGCCTGGAATTTATCATTAATATGATCCTTGCCAGGGAGCTTGGGGAAGCAGGGCTTGGCACATACATGTCGATTCTCCCGACGGTATTTTTGATTGTCATATTATCGAGTATGGAACTGCCGATCAGCCTTTCCAAGTTCTTTGCAGAAAAGGAAGAACGATACCACAGGGGGATGCTGCACTATGCTTTCAGGTTTGCGGTGATCACAACGTGCATTCTTTTATTGATCATGGTGATGGTGTACGCCTGGACTCCTTTATTTCAAGGGTATCACTCTGGGATTCGCTGGCTCGTCCTGATCGTGATCCCGATTGTGGCCTTCACTTCCATTACAAGAGGATATTTCATGGGGATCCAGCAGATGGGGAAAATTGCGGCCGCAAATTTTCTTCGTAAAGGAATCCAGTTATTTTTATTAGTGTCAATCTATCAATTTTTATCCTTTGGCATCGATACATCCATCTTCATTGCCCTTGGGACATTAATTGCCAGTGAAGTGGTGGTTTTTGTATATCTGATTCATGCTTACGTTCTTGAAATTAAGGGTAAAAGAAAGAACAGCCATTCTACACTATCAACAGGTGAAATGAGAAAGTCAGTGCTATCTGTTTCGATTCCGACCACGGTCCTTCGCATCTTTCATGCACTGACCCATGCCATACAGCCTTTTTTGATCAAATGGGCCCTGGTCCTTTCGGGGATGGGGGCGGTTGATGCGAATGAACATTTCGGGATGCTGGCGGGGATTGCCCTCACCATCGGGTTCTTTCCTTCATTCATCGCTTTTTCGATGTTGATCGTTTTGATCCCGACCGTATCGGAAAAAGTATCATCGAAGGATTTTGATGGGATCCTGACCCATCTCAAGCAGGTGATGTGGCTCACCTTGGGCTACGGTGTACCGGCCGTGATTATTTACTATACGCTCGGGGACTACATTACAGGGACTTTTTTTCACTCTGTTTTCTCCGCTTACTATTTAAAGCTTCTCTGGCCGTACTTCCTGTTTCATTTTCTGGTGTTTCCGCTCCAGGCCTTCTTGATCGGGCTTGGACTGGTGAAGGATGCTCTCCTTCATACCATCTGGTCGAGTGTCTTTTCGTTTTCACTCATTTACCTGCTTGGCTCCCGTTTTGGAATGGAAGGCGTCATCCTGGGTATGAATGCAGGAGCCGTCTTGATCACCATGCTCCACTATGTGACCATCTGCAGGGAATTGGAAACGACTCTTTGGTTAAAATCAGCCATAAAAATGTAAACTATACAAAACAAATGTGCGAGGGTGAGGCATTTGTTTTGCAATAGGAGGGACACTCCTTTTATTCTATTTGTAATCTGTAACACTTACATACCAATCTTTTGTTATGATGGCTGATTTCATAACCTTTAAAGGAGAAATCTATGATCGAATCTATTTTATTCAACATCATGTTAGTCGGAGTACTGGGGATCGCTTCCCAATGGGTTGCCTGGAGATTCAGGCTGCCGGCCATCGTCGTCATGTCGATTGCCGGACTGCTCGTAGGTCCGATTTTCGGCCTCATCAATCCTAAGGACGATTTCGGGGAAATGTTTAAACCAATCATATCGATGGCTGTTGCCATCATCCTCTTTGAGGGAAGCTTGAATCTTGATTTCCGGGAAGTGAGGGGACTCGGGAAACCGCTCTTCAGGATCGTGACGTTCGGAGCCCTCCTCGCCTGGATCCTCGGTTCCCTCGGAGCCCATTTTGTTGCAGGATTATCATGGGCTGTAGCCTTCGTGATAGGTGGACTATTCATCGTTACGGGTCCTACGGTCATCCTGCCGCTTTTAAGGCAGGCGAAGCTTAAGCCGAGACCTGCAGCGATCCTGAAGTGGGAAGGGATCGTCGTCGACCCATTCGGCGCATTGATTGCGGTATTTGCCTTTGAAATCATCAACTTCTTGATCAGTGAAGATGTAACCGGACTTTCGTTATTGCTTTTCTTTGCTGCTTCCCTGTTTGCTGCCGTCTTCGGCTGGGCACTCGGGAAGTTCACGGGCTTTATCTTTGAAAATGGACATGTTCCTGAATTCCTTAAGTCGCCTGTAGTGTTTTCATTGGTCCTAGCCTGTTTCACGATATCAGATCAGATCACACATGAAACCGGCCTCCTTGCTGTAACGGCCATGGGGATGACGCTGGCGAATATGCATATCTCATCCATCGGCGATATGCGTCACTTTAAGGAAAATATTTCGGTGCTGCTCATATCGACCATATTCGTGATGCTGACGGCTTCCTTGACCGTCGATACCCTATTCCAGATCTTCAATTGGAATATCATCGCATTCGTCCTGCTCATGCTATTCATCGTACGGCCGATTTCAATTTGGCTTTCCACGATAGGGACGGACCTTTCCGTCAGGGAGAAGATCCTTGTGGGATGGATCGCACCTCGGGGAATCGTCGCCTTGACCGTGTCGAGCTACTTTGCGTCGGTATTGTTGGAGAAGGGGTTCGAGGATGCGAAAATTTTGACATCCCTCACATTCGCCCTTGTATTCTCAACCGTATGCGCACACGGATTTTCAATTAAATGGCTGGCTAAGAAATTGGATCTCGCCATCAGCGATCAGCCGGGTGTCATGATTGTCGGAGGAAGCAAGTTCAGTACCGAATTGGCCAAAACCCTTCAGAATATGAAGATTCCGGTCCTGATCACGGATTCCTCCTGGCAGCGATTGTTTTCGGTCAGAAAAGCCGGGATCCCATTTTACAGGGGAGAGATTTTATCCGAGCAGACCGAGTATTATCTGGATATGACCCCTTATGAATATATGATCGCAGCAACGGAACTCGATTCCTATAACGCCCTCGTCTGTACGACATTCGTACCTGAGGTCGGACGTAACAACCTCTTCCAGCTGAGCCTCAGGAGCAAGCGTGATGATGATCTGGAAGATATGGTCCACACGATTGGAGGTCGCATTCTCTTTCAAAATCATGTCACGTGGGAAGAGTTGAATAAACGTGTCGAGCGTGGAGACGTATTCAGGAAAACGAGTATTACGGAAAAATACACCTTTGAAGAATATTTACAGGAGCGGGATGAAAATACCCTGTTGATGTTTGCCCATAAACCGACTGGAAGAATCGAATTCTTTACGGAAGGCGCATCACCGAAGATCGAGCAGGGAGACGTGATTGTCAGCCTGACTCAGCCTTGTAAGGAGATCAATAAGATACAAGAGAAGCTTACGGTTCAGAGGGAAACAAAAGCAAAAGAAGACCAACAGAAAGAAAGCGCCGACTGAGTCGGCGCTTTCTTTTACTTTTTACCAGTATACTGTTCACCTAACAGCTGCTTGACTTGATTGTACGTCAGGCCGGATTGTGCGTTCTGCCGTTTGACCTCATCAATATCCGTCCCTGCTTTCGAAACATTCCTCTTCTGCTGATCCATCCAAACACCCCCTAAACATTAATGTCAGTCACAGGGCGGGATTCTATACAGGAAGAAAGGTCCGTCCCTCAACCAGAGGGACGGACCTTCCATATTATCTGCGTGTGCGCTTGTAGACAAGGTCAAAGATCAGGATGATGACGGCAAGGGCATAGGCCGTATACGAATAGGTGGAGTGATCCGCCATATTCTTCACGCCGATACCGATAAAGGCCCATACAAATACGAGTGGGTACAGGAGATCATGCTGGGTGATACGGAACCAGAAGACAAGGGCAGTCGCGACAATCAATCCCAGATACGCCCAAACAAGCTCGGAAATCCCGAATCCATTCCAGCCGATATCCGTTAAATAATAAGTGATATTCACAATCGTCGCAATCGAAATCCACCCTAAATAGATCGAAAAAGGGGCGGAATCCAGGAGGGACGGACCTGTGCTTTTAATGCGCTTATAAAGGGCAATCAGGGTGATTAATAATCCGAGCATAATAAACACGGAAACAAGGAAGTAGTTATAATGCCAAGCCAGGATCCACGCTGAGTTCAACAGGCAGCTCAGTACGAATAATCCGCTTGTTTCCTGATAAAGAGGGAGCTCCCTTCTTGCTTTGGGGAACTGGCGGATGATCCAGATGGCGAGCAGAAGGTAAATGAGGCTCCAAATGGAAAAAACGTAGCCGGCAGGAGTGATCATGATATCCAGCCGGTCACTGATTTCGCTCGTGGATTGATTGTTCAAAGGCAGTGTGACAGCCAGCGTATTCATGACGATCACCAATGCGAAGGCTAAAATATTTAAAATCAACTTCATAATGTATCCCCCTTGAAAAATAATGATGCTGCAGGAAAGGATCCCTTTCGAGACCTGTTGTTTGCTATATACTATTCCACTTTTATCCGTTTAAAAACCAAATGAAGAGAGTTTAGGTATAAGGAATTGTAAAAGATCATGAAGGATTTAGAGGTTTTATCGAGAATTAAAAATAGGATAGGGACAATTTACATATTAAATTAGGGGGACATTATGGACCATACAACTCATACATATTCAACGGTTTGGAATTTAGATGTTTTTTTCAAAGGCGGAAGTGAATCACAGGAATTCAGGAATCATCTCGATATTTTGGAAAAGAAGAAAAATGATTTCGCAGAGAATGCACTTGCCTTTCATCCGCCTCAATCGGCGAAGGATGCGGAGCTAGTGTGGAAGCTCATTGATGAAGCGAAGGACGTGATGTTGTATTTGCGCCAGGCAGGTGCATTTGTCAGCTGTCTGGAAGCTCAAAACATGCATGATCGGAAGGCAGACTCTCTTCGGAGCGAAGTGACAACTCTGAGCGCTGATTTCTCATCAACCTTCACGAAATTCCAGCAGCAGCTTTCGGATTGCAGGGAAGAAGTGTGGGAAGAACTGCTGAAGCACGAAAAATTGAATGAGATCACGTTTGTGCTGAATGAGTGGAGACAAAAAGCGAAGGACAAGCTTTCAAGCAGTGAGGAATCCTTGATCCAGGCTTTGGCCGTCGACGGGTATCACGGCTGGGGACAGATGTACGACACGATCGTCGGTGCGATGGACATTACTCATGACGGCAAAAGCCTCTCGGTGGGACAGGCCAATAATCTACTATCAAGTCCCGATCCGAAAACCCGTAAACAGGTTTTTGATAAACTGGAGGACGCATGGGAACAGAATGAAGAGCTCTTTGCCCGTACCCTTAATCATCTTGGCGGATTCCGCTTGAATGTGTATAAAAAGCGGGGCTGGGACGAGTTGATGAAGGAGCCCCTTGAGTACAACCGAATGAAGCAGGAAACCCTGGACGCCATGTGGGGGGCGATCAGCAAAAATAAAAAGCCTTTCGTCCAGTATCTGGACCGGAAAGCGAAAATGATCGGCAAGGACAAACTGGACTGGTATGACCTGGACGCTCCGGTAGCGGAATCGACGAGCACGATGTCATACGATGAAGGAGCGAAATTCATCCTGAAACAGTTCGCCCGTTTTGGAAGTGAAATGGCACAGTTTGCAGAAAAAGCCTTCGAGGATGAGTGGATCGAAGCAGAGGACCGTTCAGGAAAACGTCCCGGTGGATTCTGTACATCATTCCCGTTAAGTGATCAATCACGGATCTTTATGACATATTCAGGCTCGATGTCGAATGTTTCGACACTTGCCCATGAATTGGGCCATGCATTTCATTCCTATGCGTTAAAGCCAATGCACACGTTGAATCGCAATTATGCCATGAATGTCGCAGAAACGGCCTCGACTTTTGCCGAAATGATTGTGGCGGATGCAGCCGTGAAGGAAGCGGAAACGAAGGAAGAAAAGATTGCCCTTGTCGAAGATAAACTTCAGAGGAGCGTTGCGTTCTTCATGAACATCCATGCCCGCTTCTTATTCGAAACCCGTTTCTACGAAGCACGGAAAAAAGGAATCGTGTCTGTCGATACGTTGAACGACCTGATGGTGGAAGCACAGAAAGAAGCGTTCGCTGATTCACTGGGAGAGGTCCACCCACGATTCTGGGCATCGAAGCTCCATTTCTATATCACAGGAGTGCCGTTCTATAACTTCCCGTATACATTCGGCTACCTGTTCTCACTGAGCATTTACGCGAAGGCACTGGAGTCCGGCGAAAGCTATGAAGAGAAATACATGGCCCTCCTCCGCGACACCGCCGTCATGAACGTAGAAGACCTTGCCATGAAGCATCTGGGAGAAGACATCACCAAAGAAGCCTTCTGGCAAAAAGGAATCAACCTATGCATCGCCGATGTAGAAGAATTCCTCGAACTGACGAACTAAAAAAACGTTTTGAGGTCCGTCCCTTGTATTGAGGGACGGATCTTTATTTTTAGCCCACCCCCGTCACCTTCGATTCCCCTTCAAAACCCCTTAGTCCCACCCCTCCTAAGCCTCAAGTCTGATTCGAAAATAAAGCTCCGGCTCGTTATGGGAAATCCGGAAACCAGGTAGGATAGAGACATGAAGAAGAAAGGAGGCAACAACATATGAAGAAAGTTGGATTGCTTTTAGCCGGAGGAATTGCAGCAATCGTACTGCTGGCCAATTTAGGACCGATTGTGGGGCTTGCGATCTCTTTATTGATCATGTACTACAGCTTCAAAAGTTTCGTCAAGACAGACTCCACAGGAAAGAAAATCCTCTGGGCACTGATCGGTCTTGCCGCATTCAGTGCAACCGTATCGAACTTCCCGGCAATCATCGGGCTCGTTGCTCTGTATGTCCTGTATGTAATCTATAAGAACTGGAAGAAAGAAGAAGTCATCGTGGAAGAGTCATCATCTGATCCCTTCACGAACTTTGAAAGAGAATGGTCTCAATTAAAAAACTAAAGGAGAGATTTAACAATGGCAAATTTATTTCAACGATTGAAGAATACCGTCATGTCAGACCTTCACGAAGCAATTGATAAAAAGGAAAAGAAAAATCCGATTGCCGTTCTGAATCATTACTTAAGACAATGTGAGCAGGAAGTGGAAAAGGTAAGAAAACTTGTCGAAAGGCAGTATCTATTAAAAGAAGAGTTTCAGAAAGAGTATCAACAGGCTTCCGTTTTAGCCGACAAACGCAAGTATCAGGCAGAGGTAGCGTCCAAAGCAAGCGAAGAAGGCTTGTATGAATTTGCCCTGCAGGAACAAAAATACTATGAAGAACGTGCCGTGCGGATCCAGGAATCCAAGCTGCAAGCGACAAAAGAGCTTGAAGAGCTTGAGCGTAAATATGAAGAAATGAAGCACAAGCTAAAGGATATGTACATCAAGAGGATGGAGCTGATGGGCAGGGAAAATATCGCCCGCGCTCATAACAAAATGAACTCTGTCCTGGAATCATCTTCAGGGTATAACAATCAGGCATTTTCTAAGTTTGATGAAATTGAAACGTACTTAGACCAACTGGAGCATGGAGTGAATTCCTCGTATTACCGAAACACGATCGACGCCAAGATTGCCAAATTGGAAAAAGACATGAAAAATGAGGAAACAGAAGCCATTCCGTCCTGAAACATGGTATTCTAAATGAAGAAAAACATGATAACGTAAAAAAGGGGGAGCCCATGATGGGTTCACCCCGTTTTATCTTAGGATTTGAGCCGGTTGCGGGACGTTACATACATAACCGGAAAGGAGGGACCCCCATGTTCAATCGCTTACGCTCTGACGGAATCAGTTGGATAATTTTAATCGGGACATTGCTTATACTGCTGGAAGTCTCCTTTTATGATGGGGGGGTTCTTGTCTTTCTATCGATAGCTGCATTCTGTATTTATATCGGACGCAAAAAACTGCCGAGGACGTCGGGGAAGATTCTGCTGTGGTTCGGGATCATCAGTTTAGCAATCAATATTTTCAATACGGTCGCATTTAAATTCCTGTTATTTGGCATTCTTCTCTTTATCATTGTACGTTTTGCCGATTCAAAGAAGCATCCGAAATACATCACGCCGTCCATCAAGGAAACGTTTACCCAAAGCCATGAACCGCTCATGATGAAAAGAGCGGCTCTTCAGAATGAGTGGTTCGGTCCGAAGCGGACGCCGGATGACGTGTACGAATGGAATGATATCAACATCCAGGGAGTCATCGGGGACTCGGTCATCGACATCGGGAATACGGTCCTCCCAAAGGGTACTTCCGTTGTATCCATCCGGAATATACTCGGGAATATCGAGATTCTGATTCCATATGACGTGGAAGTGAGTGTTCATCATTCGGTCCTGGCGGGATCCATCGAGATTTTTGATGAAGTGGAGCCGAAAGCGATCAATCAGTCCCTTTATTATCAAACACCGGGATACGATGAGGCTGTCCAGCGGGTGAAGATCATCACCTCCATGTGGATCGGGGATCTTGAGGTGAAGAGAATATGAGTACGGTCAGTAAGCAGGTCGTTGCAGGTATCCTCTTTTCCCTTGTCATGGTGCTGTTTTTATCTCTTTCCTTCTTTTATTTATATCCGTTACAGGATTGGTCCCTTTTATGGGAAGTGGAAATCATGGATATACCAGGAGCAGGGTTTATTCTCGTGTTCAGTATTGTGATCGGGATTGTTTTCGGCATCCGGAGCGGCTTGAAGGATAAGCGGCAGCTGCGGGAAATGGAAGATGCCCTCCATCACGTGGAACAAGGGCGCACGATCACCATCCCTGAAACGGCAACCTCTGAGGTGCAGCAGGTGTGGAAAAAGGTCGACGCCCTCGGAAAGCATCTCACCGATCAAGCCCGGTACTCCCAGAAACTTGCCAATGAAAAAGCCGAGGAGCAGGAAAAAAGAATACAGGAAATCGTATCTCAGGAGCGAAATCGTTTGGCGAGGGAATTGCATGACTCGGTCAGTCAGCAGCTGTTCGCTGCGTCGATGCTCATGTCGGCGATCACGGAGACACCCTCCCCGCACAGGACCCCCCATGAAGAGAAGCAGCTTGGAATGGTCGAGCAGATGATCCATCAATCGCAGCTTGAAATGAGGGCGCTCCTCCTCCATCTTCGCCCCGTGGCGTTAAAAGGAAAGAATCTTCAAGAAGGAATGAAGGAGCTCTTAGTCGAATTAGCTCAGAAAGTCCCTCTTGATATCGAATGGAAAATCGAGGACATGAGCCTTGATAAAGGAATCGAAGATCATTTGTTCCGGATTTTGCAGGAGTCGGTTTCGAACACACTTCGCCATGCCAAAGCTACAACCCTCGACATCCGCCTCATTAAAAGGGAATCGATCATCATCTTGAGGGTGGCGGACGATGGCCTCGGGTTTGATGTGAATGAGTCGAAGGTGACGAGCTCGTATGGGCTTCAGAATATGAGGGAACGGGCCATTGAAATCGGTGGAACGTTTAAAATCATTAGTGTGCCAAATAAGGGGACGCGCTTGGAAGTGAAGGTTCCCATCGTAGAGAATGAAGGTGAAATGAATGATTAAAGTAGTATTTGTAGATGATCATGAAATGGTGAGGATCGGTGTATCATCTTATTTGTCTGCCCAGGCGGATATCGATGTCGTCGGGGAAGCGTCAGATGGCAAAGAAGGTGTACAATTGGCCCTGGAGCTGCGGCCGGATATCATCCTGATGGACCTTGTGATGAAGGAAATGGATGGGATTCAGGCGACGAAAGAAATCATCCAGGATTGGCCGGATGCGAAAATCATCATTGTGACAAGCTTCCTCGATGATGATAAGGTGTACCCTGCCCTTGAAGCGGGTGCCGTCAGCTATATGCTGAAAACATCGAAGGCCAGCGAAATCGCAGAAGCGGTGCGCAAAACCCATAATGGCCAGTCGATACTCGAACCCGAAGTGACGGGGAAGATGATGACACGGATGAGACAGAAGACGGTCTCCCATCCCCATGAGGAATTGACGAACCGGGAGCTTGAAATCCTCCTTCTCATGACGCAGGGGAAAACGAATCAGGAAATCGCCGATGAATTATTCATCGCCCTGAAAACAGTGAAAACCCACGTGAGCAACATCCTATCGAAGCTCGGAGTACAGGACCGGACCCAGGCCGTCATCTATGCCTTTAAACATGATCTCGCTAAATAATATAAAAAAAGTGACCCGAAATGAAAACTTTTGGGTCACTTTTTCGTATAGAAAGAGGAGGACTGAGAGCATCAAATGCAAATGGAACCATATGAATGGGGATACGATGCTGATAGTAAATTAGTACAGAAAAATGACAAATATTTCATCATATGAAGGAGGAATAATGTTAAAATAAGCGATATATTGTAAAATTTTGAAAAATGAGCAGTGGAGGATCAGAATATGAACGCACAATTCAGTAAACCAAAGCGATTCGGTGAAATACTGGATCATACATTTCGATTAAGTAAGAACCATTTCAAAGATTTTTTCCTGATTGTCCTTGTATTATTGGGACCTGTCTATTTGTTGCAGGCTCTCATTGACCTTGCGTCTGGAGTCAGTTTCTTTAGAACGACAGGATCAGGGGAAACCTGGTTCGAAGGAATTGTCAACAGCTTTTCAGGAGAGTTTTCTACTGAGGAAGGGCCGGCAGTGAATGTGGGAGCGGAACTCGGTGCGGCACTGATTGGTCTTATCACGATGATTCTGTCACCGATTGCCCAAGCCGCGATATTATTCACTCTGAATCATATGAGGAAAAATGAAGACTACTCGGTCAAGCTGGTCATCAAAGAAGGATTCTCCCGTTTTTGGCCGATCATCGGAAGCAGTATCCTATTCGGATTGATCGTGTTTGGTTTCATATTTGTCCCTGTTTTCACAATCGGGATCGCAGGAGTATTCAGTGCTGCTTTGTTTAATACAGGGGTTGGGGTGATCATTACCATCATCGTCTTGTTCCTCCTCATTGCTGCTGTAGTCGCTTATCTCTTGGCACGCTGGAGTTTCTACCTGGGAGCAGCGGCCATTGAGCATGACGCACCTGGACTTGGCAGAAGCTGGAGACTGACGAAAAAGCGCACCTTCACCATCATTGGATTGTATATTGTGTTCGGCCTGATCATCGGGATCGTCAATGCCGCATTTGAATTGACGTTCGGCCTCGTATTGGGAAATAGTGTTTTATACGGGATGATCCTTAATGTGGTGACATTATTTACGACCATGTTGTTCGCTGTTGGTTTCGGAGTGATGTTCTTTGACCTGAAAACAAGACATGACGCCGATGATTTAAATGAAATGATCGATGACTACCATACGATTTAACCAAGGAAGTATCCAGTCTGGCCCGGGGTTCCGGGCTTTTGATCTGAAAGCTAGGTGAAGAAAGTGTTGAATGAAAACAGAGCAAGGGATCAACTCGAAGATATTCTGGAAAGGGAAGAATACCAAGCCTACCTTCAGAATAATCAGGACCTGCTGTCGGGCATGTGGGAAAAGGCAAAGGAATGGATCCGGGGTCTGCTCGGAAACATTGACCCTTCTCTTGAACCGACAGGGGGGGCAGCATCGGGGATCCTGATCACACTCATTGTCCTCGTTGTGGGCATCCTTCTCCTCATCGCATTCAGTGCGGTGCGAAACGGGGTGAGAAGGCGCAGATTCCGTTCGAACAAGCCCCTTCAATCCATGAACGAGATGGAATGGTCCTATACAAGGCATCTTGAGGAAGCCCGTAAGCAGGAGGACCTGGGTGACTATTCGAAAGCCACCCGCCACATGTTCCTGGCATTGCTTCTGTACTTTCACGAAAGGGAGTATCTGGAGGCGCGCGTGTGGAAGACGAACTGGGAGTATTACGATGAACTGCGTAAAGTGAATCAAAGATGGGCGGATCGATTCTACCGGCTTGCCCTTTTATTCGACGAGGTTGCGTATGGTGAACGTGAAGTGGAGAAAGAGGAGTATCTACACTATAAACAGGAAGCCCGCAGCTGGTTGGAAAATGGAGATTCATAGATGGACAGTGTAAGGGAAAGGAGGATCGGGCATTGAAGTTAACTATAAAAAGGTGGATCCCCCTGGTGGGTCTTCTTGGTGTATTCATCGTGATCGGAGTCTTTCTTTCTCCGGAAAAGCTGAAGGAGTATCCGGCCTACGTATCAGAATCCCCCTCGCCAACAGGGGTAAAGGCCCTTTACACCTATTTGGAAAACGAAGGGAATGCCATTTCTAGATGGTCCCTTTCACCTGACCGGTTGTCCAGAAAAGAATCCGGCCAGCTTCTGATCATGGCGGAGCCGTTTACAGTCCCGGATCAGGAAGAAATGGAAGAATACGAGGATTTCATGAGGCGGGGAAATACCATCCTCCTTCTGAAGGATAATCCAAAAGGGATGTTCGATATCAAGACGGAAATGATAGACAGCCCCATTCTTCCCCTCGTACGTGACGGGAAAGGAAATACATATGAAACGGATGCTTTATCAGGCGTCCGCCTTGAAGAAGAGGAGGGAGATAAGGTCCTTCTGGATGATGTGGATGGAACGATCGCCTACAAGACTGACGTGGGTCAGGGGTCACTCATTGTATCCACCACGCCTGCCTGGATGACGAACGGCAGTATCCTGGAAAAGGATCATCTTTCTCTGATCCTTCTTTTGTTAAAAGAAGGTGGTGCAGAAGAGGGGACCATCCTGTTTGATGAATTCCTCCACGGAGGAGAAAGCGGGGCATCCCTTGCGACTCTATACCCGCAATGGCTATTGCTCCTGCTCCTCCATTCAGCCATCTTCATCTTACTCGGGCTATGGATGCAGGGGAAACGGTTCGGGGGAATTCTCACCCCCCGGGAGGAAATGGTCCGGTTCAGCGATGAGCGAATCAAGGCCCTTTCAGCGTGGTACTTGAAAGGGAAACAGTACAGGGCTTCCCTTCTGATCCAGGCTGATTATGTAAGACTCCTGTTCCAGGAGCGGTGGGGGATCCCGACGAGTAAAGAGTGGGGGGACTTGAAAGAACCGTTGGAACGGAGACTCCAAACCGTTTCCGAAAAGGAAATCGCCTCCTTTTTAACGGGGATAAAAGGTGTGCTGAATAAAGAAAGAATCAGCAAACAGGAATATGTCATGTGGTCGAAAAGAATAGAATTATTCAGGAAAGAGGTGGAGGATCGTTGAAACCAGAAATCACATCCTTAATGGAGATATTTGAAGAGCGCATCGTAGGACAGGGGACAAATCTTAAACTCTTGCTGTCTTCAATTCTCGCAGGAGGACATGTATTGATCGAAGGGGTCCCGGGCACCGGGAAAACCCAAATGGTCAAAACATTGTCCCGTTTGCTTGGAGGTAGCTTTAACCGGATTCAATTCACCCCGGACCTCCTGCCGAGTGACATAACGGGAAGTACGATTTATAACATGAAGGACAACCGTTTCCATACGATCAAGGGACCGATTTTCACCAACGTCCTCTTAGCCGATGAGATCAACCGGACACCGGCTAAGACCCAGGCGGCACTCTTGGAAGCCATGGAAGAAAAGCAGGTAACGATCCAAGGCTCGACGTACCAGCTTGAAGAGGTATTCTTTGTTGTGGCAACCCAGAATCCGATTGAATTCGAAGGAACCTACCCGCTTCCGGAAGCCCAGCAGGACCGATTCCTATTCAAGCTCGATATTGATTTCCCTTCATTTGAAGAAGAAAAATCGGTATTAAAACAGGTGATCGAGAATCATGTTGACCGGAGCGAAGTGGGGGCGATCCTCGACATTGAAACCTTCTTATCCATCAGGAAAGAAATCGAGGGTGTCACCCTGAGCGACGCGGTATTGGATTATATCATGCAAATCGTCAGGAAAACCCGGGAAACGGAGACGATCCGCTTCGGCGCGAGTACAAGGGCGGCCATTTCCATCGGGAAGGCAGGCAGGTCTTGGGCCTATCTGTCAGGGCGGGACTATGTCACCCCTGATGATATCAAGATGGTGGCAAGACCTGCCCTCAGACATCGCATACAGCTATCCCCGCACGTAGAATTGGAGGGACTGACCATTGACCAAGTCATCCAGGAGCTTATTGGGTCGATTACTGTTCCAAGATAAGGGGATTCTGCCGACTGGGCGGCTGCTGGTAGTATACGCATGCTTTTCGGTTGTCCTCTTAGCAGGCACGCTGGCTGGGCTGTCATGGACATGGATCTTTATATTGAATGCTTTGTTTCTCGTTTTGAGTCTCATCGATTTAACGTTCTCTCCTTCAAAGAAGAATATAGAAGTGATGAGGAGCATCCCTGATCAAACGGAAAGAGGACTTGATTATACGGTGGAATTAACGATCCATAACACATCGGATCGGGATATGTCGTACCGTCTCTTGGACGGGACACCGCAAAGCTTTCAAGCCACTCTCCCCCTTAAAGGGAAGCTTGCCGGTCATTCAGCGGTTAAGCCCTCTTACGATGTGGTGACCCCTGTACGGGGGGACTATCAGTTAACCAGACTCTATTTACGCTACCGGAGCTCACTGGGACTATGGGAGAAACAAAAAACTGTGGAAACGATGGATATGGTGAAAGTCATCCCCGATCTCACTGAAACGAGAAAGGTACTCGAAGATGCCCAGCGGTTTTTACTGTATGAAGGAGTAAAAATACGGAAGATGCAGAGTGGGGCAGGGGAGTTTTCGAAAATCAGGAATTACGTCGTCGGGGATGATCCAAGAAAGATCAACTGGCGTCAGACGGCAAAGCTCAGAGAAGTGATGACGAATGAATATGAACCTGAGCATGGAAAGTATATCACGATTCTCATTGACTGCGGACGGATGATGGGGGCGGAGCTTGAGAAAGGGAACCGGCTGGAGAGGTCCCTTGAAGCAGCCATGACCGTCACGGCGGCTGCCCTTCAGAACGGGGACTATGTGTCGATCCTCGCTTTCAGTAAGAATGTGAAGGTCTACATCCCGCCTGCCAAAGGAATGGCGCATCTCCAGACCATCCTCCACCGAATTTATAATCTCGAGGTGGACGCGGCGGAATCCAATTATGCCGCCGTCCTCCATTACGTTCAGACGGTCCAGAAGAAACGGAGTCTGCTGTTATTATTCAGCGATATCCACACATTTCTCCATGAAGATAATGCTCTCTATTATCTGCAGCGACTGCGCAGGCAGCATCTCTTTTTAATGATCGGGATAGAAGATGACATGTTAGTGAAAAGAATCAAGTCGGAGCCGGTTGACGAGATCCGGGCGATGATGAAGAGTATGGCCCAGAAACAGATGCTCGTCAAAAAGAGGGGGAAATCCAAGTGGGAAAAACAGGGCCTCCTGATGGTGGAGGCCCGTGAAGAGAAACTGGCAACGACGGCCGTTTCCTACTATATAGATCTGATGAATCGCGGTTTAGTGTAGCCTGCCGAGTCGGAGCCTACCGATGGCCACATAGAGAATCAGTCCGGCAACCGTCAACAGAGCGACCATGTACTTCGCAGGAAGTGAGATCGCGGCCGGTGTGATGAAGCCTTCGATGATCCCGGCGATGACAAATAACGGGATCGTACCGAGGAGGAGCTGGACGGATCGTTTCGCCTGCTCCTTCAGTTGATATCCACGAGTGAAGCGTCCGGGTACGAAAAGCTTATAACCCATCAACAATCCCGCACCACCGGCAATGAAAATGGCCGTAAGCTCAATCATGCCATGGGGGACGATATACGCCCAGAATTCGTAGCTCATTCCCTGATGCCAGAAGACGGCAGCGAGGGCACCGACAATGATGCCGTTGTATACAAGCATATACATCGTCAATAAGCCGAATGTGACACCGCCTGCAAAAGCGAGGAAGGCCACTTTGATATTATTGGTCATGATGGCAGCGGACATGATGGAAGAATTCACCTCTCCGTCACTTTTTCCCAGATTACCGGGATCCACACCCTGAGACATTTCAGCGGGGAGGATGGAATAAAGGTGAAGGGGATCATTCACGACGGAAAGAAAGGCACCCAGTGCACCGACCGTAAACAAGACCATTGCCAGGACAACGAATTTCCATTGATCGAGAAGGAGACCGATAAACGTCGTGGAGAAAAAATGCCGGATTTGCTTTCCGCTCGTGATCTGATCTTTATAAAAGAGATTGTGAGATTTCGACACGAGTCCATTTAAATAATCCGTCACTTCTTCTTCGGGGAAATAGGTCTGGCTGTACGATAAATTCTGTGCAGCCTTTTGATAGAGGCGATTGAACCGATCAATGGTCGTTCCCGTCATATTCTTTCTTTTTCGCAACGTTCCGAGGAGATCCTCAAGAGCCTTCCAATCATCCCGGTGCTGTTTGACAAATTGCTTCACTTTCATTGTGACACCTACTCGTTCATTGGATTTCTTATCTCTTATTATAGTAAGTTTAGAAAAAAATAGAAACTATTAAAGGTAAATTCAACCAAAAGGAGGGGATGGATATGCATGAAGAACAGGTCGATATCCGGACGCCCGAATATGTTTCCCTGAAATTTCAGCCGGCGGGACTTGGAAGCCGTGCCGCGGCTCTTATGATCGATCAAATCATCTTGACCATCGTGAATATTTTGATTGTGGTGCTCCTATTTTTCGCCCTCGCAGATGATAACCTGAAAATAAATATGTTCGATTTCAACTCGTTTTTCCTGGGGTTCTTCTTGATCACCATCTTCGTCATAAACTGGGGATATTTCTTCGCACTGGAGTACTTCTGGGGAGGAAAAACAGTGGGCAAACGAATGTTGGGCATCCGTGTGATACAGGAGAATGGACACAGTATTACACTCTTATCCTGCTTCATCCGTAATCTGATGAGAATCATCGACATGCTCCCAGTCTCCTATTTTCTCGGGATGATCATGATCTTCCTTCACTCCAAGCACAAACGGCTGGGTGACATCGTGGCAGGAACCATCGTCGTGCATGAACGGCGGGTCAAAGGAAAAAGAAAAGAGAAAGCCATCGAGAAAGAAATCCGACAGCGCGGGCTCAGGCAGGAAGACCTGTCAGTTGAAGAGTGGGCTCTGAAGCAGCTTGGTACGAAAGAATGGAACCTGGTCAGGACGTACGCGAATCGCTTCCTGCAGCTGCCCCTTTCAGAGCGAAATCATTTAAGCAAAAAATTGGCCGATATCCTGTTTCCGAAATTGGGGATGGATATGGATGGGATGACCTATGAAGAACTTGAAAACACCCTTCTTCTTCTGTACCTGGTAATGAGGGAGGACTGGGAAATTGAATTGTAAACAGCAGAGTCTGAAGAGGACTTTGCTGTTTTTTTATTGGGTCTTTGTACCTGAATGGGTTTCTTCCTTTAGTTTAAACGTTTGTTTCCAAATAGACCAAATATATTAGTAAATAAAGTAAAACTAGTAGGAATATAGTGATGACGATTTACACTGAATCTACAAAATTTACAAAATGGTTAGAAAAATCATGTCCATTCTCCCCTTACATTACAAAATGCGACAAAATATACTTGTACTGTAATCATTTTAATATCTTTGCATTCTGAAAGGGGAAAGGGCATGAGGACCAAAAAGGTATCATTATCGATCATCAGTATCCTGTTATTATTGACGGGAGGATTCATACAGCCACAGGGTGGGATGAATAAGAGCGTGGAAGCGGCCACCCAGTCAGCCGTCATCAATGAAGTGGCCTGGATGGGAACGACAGGTTCCTACAATAATGAATGGATGGAACTCCACAATCCGACTTCAACGGATATTGTCCTTGATGGTTGGACACTTGAAGCCGGGGACGGTTCACCGAGCATTGCTTTAAGCGGAACGGTTGGGGCACAGGATTATTTTTTGCTGGAAAGAACGAGCGACAGCACGATCTCAACTGTTACAGCTGATCAAGTATATACAGGAAGCCTTGGGAATTCCAATGAAACCCTGTATTTGAAAGATGCATCGGGTACCATCATCGATGAAGTGAACGGATGGTATGCCGGGGACAATACGACGAAAGCGACGATGTCGAGGATCGATCCGTCTGTCAGTGGGATCGTCACAACGAATTGGAGTACGGCAACCACTTCATACGAAGGTGGATTCGGGACACCTAAAGCGGCTAATGCAGCAGCACCGGCCGGTAATGGGAGTGAATCCCTTACGAATGTGAGCGAGGAGCTGGGGGCCATCAATGTCTATTTCAATAAAAGCGCCTCTACTCAATACGCCATGCCGGGTAATGAAGCAAACTACAATGTCAATCTCGAAGATCGATTATTAAAGCGATTGAATGCAGCGACAACGTCAATCGATTTCGCCACATATGAAATCAATCTGCCGCGGGTGGTGGATGCGTTAATGGAAAAAGCCGCTCAAGGCGTGGACGTGCGCATTCTGGCAGACGCAAAGGACGGAAGTGATCCCCACTATGCAGAACGCTATGAGACGATGCGACTAAACTTGGAAAAGCTTGTCCGAGGCAAAGATGGGGTAGTCGGGACAGGGGACGACGCCCATATTTTATCGGATTCTCCCATGTTTGTCGTAGAAGATGCAACGAAGCGTGGGGCCTATGGTTTACCAGCAAGCTTCAATGACTTTCCAAAGCGTAATGTGACAGTGGGAAGTACGGCGACTACAGGCTATATGTTTGTCGAAGGAGAACTGAAAGCCACGGACAGCTACTATTCTCCCGGTAATCAGATGCATAATAAATTTGCTGTGATCGATGGGCAATGGGTCTTCACCGGCAGCTGGAACTTTACCGTTACAGGACTTTATGGAACAGAAGAAAACATGGAGCAAGGAATCCTTGACGGAAATCAGCAGCATGTCGTAGAGGTCCATTCACCTGAGCTTGCCTCTATCTATAAAACAGAATTTGAAGAAATGTGGGGAAGCGGGACGACGACACCGGATAATACGGTTTCTAATTTCAGTACCCGCAAAATCGATAATACGCCTCATACCCTGACCATCGGTGGCGATAAAGTTGAAATTTATTTCTCTTCAGGGGATGACGCTGTTGGACGCATGAGGGACCTTGTGAAAACGGAAGCGGACGAAAATGCGTACTTCACCATTTTCGCCTGGAGCGATCAGGCATTGGTGGACGAATTGAAGAACAAATGGGAAGGAAGCTATGTGGATAATCAGGGGACACGGACTGGCTTTGACGTAAAAGGCGTGTTCGATCCAAGCTTCTGGAATCAATGGTGGTCAGCGAGCATCGAAATGACGGGAAGAACGGCCACCCAAACGAGTACGAATAACCCGAATACACGCTGGGCGAATCCTGCACCTGTCTACGCAGCCAATGAAAGTCGTAAGCTGCATGCCAAAACGATGCTCATCGATGCGGACACAAACAGTGATCCAACGGTCATTGTGGGGTCGACCAACTGGAGCGAAAACGGTAATAATGTGAATGATGAAAATATGCTCATCATCCATGACGATAGCATCACGAATCAATTCCTGCAGGAGTTCAATGCAAGATACGAGAATGCAGGCGGAATGCTTCAATAAATATAAAAAAAAGGATGGTCCTCATTTCGGGAACCATCCTTTTTACTTGTTCATTCCATCCCGGGGGCCTTCTGAATTTCAAAGATAAGGACAATTGCAGTGATTGCATGGGCAATCAATCGGATAATCGGGAAGAAGTTCAGAAAGGAAGCAAGAATTCCAAGGAGACTGCCAAGGATCGGCTGATCTTCCGACCTGGAAATGTACAATACGCTCGCATGCCACAGAGCTATTAGACAGAGGAGAAAAGGAATCGATTCTCCGGCGATATTACCAAAGATGGGGACAGCGAGAAATAATTCAATTGAAAAGGACAGCCATTTTATTCGTGAAAGCACGGACACACACCTCCTTATCTCAGTGTATGAGGGGGAGTGTGGTATGTGCCTGTTTTGAAGGATTTGTTTTTGATTCCCATTGAAGTGAGGGGGTGTCGAAATCTGTAGAATGGCAGATATAACGTGGATTAGGCAGATAATAACAAAGAAAGGCAGATAAACCTGAAAATTGGCATGTAAATCTCGAAAACGGCAGATATCCCTCTCCCGCAAAAATCCACCGCCCGGATAAAGGACGGTGGACACTAAGGTTATGCCAGTATTTTCTCCACAACTTTATGCTCATTCTCATTCAATAAGTTTTTTCCGATGGTTTCATGAACTTCTTTATTCATGCTCTCTTCCAATACGGCGGCTTCTTCCTTGTCCCCGACGAGAATGATTCGTTCCCATTTTTCATCGGCTGCTTTTTTGTCGAGGATGCTGCCGAGACTTTTCCACCATCGCTGTTGATTGGCTTTCAAGCGGTTTTCGTATTCCTCCTGCTGGTTGGCTTTTCCCCCGCCGCTTCCCATGCTGACATCTGCATGATGCGGTCCTTCATGCTTACGCCAGTCATCGGTTTCCAGATCGAATTCCATGAACTCGCTGGATTGAATTTCCCCGAACGCAGAAGTGAGAATTTTGATTTGATTTTGTTGAAGAAGCACTAGACCCGTATAAGGATGCTCTTTGTGGAGAGTCTTCAATTGGTCAAGATGAGGATTCTCCTCCCAGTAGAAATTCGTTTCCACAGGCACCTGAATTTCAAACGTTTCCCAGATCCCACTATCCGCTGAAGCGAAAATGATGAAACTCCGTGGAAGCTCTCGTTCCAGGCTATGAACGTAGTTTTCCACTTTCGGACGGATGGTTTGGAGCCTTTCTTTTTCTTCCGGTGCGCTTTCAAGATATTCTTCGAGTCGGTTGAACCCATTCTTGAGGGCGATCTTCCACTCACCACCCTGCTGGTCAGGATCGCTGCGGTCGGTATTCAAATAGATTGTCAATAACTTGTCCGGCTTCTGCAAGTATAAATTTTCCAACACACTTATGGTTTTCCTTAAAGACATGGAACTCCTCCTTATCGAATCGTTACTTTTCATATAAACGGTGGAGGAGGTGTTTAAACATAATTTTGTAAAAAAAGGGAATTCGATCGTGGTCAGTGAGTAAAAAGCTGCAATGTTCCTCAATCCATTTTTTCTCCAAGAAATCAGATAAATCATGTTTTATGTTCTTTACACCGGGTAAATATGTACTAAATAACAATCGACGGGAGAGAATAACATGAGCTATATTAACCAGGGAAGAGAGCGCATTCAATTTGATCGGCAAGGCAAGACAAAAGATTTACATATTCTGGAGTGTACGCGTTGCTCGAATGAGTTCCGTTCGACAATGAATGTAAATCAGATAGAGTGCTCGAACTGCTCTACATCGACCAATCCTAAAATGGACCTGTCCCTCTTTAAAGTCATCGGTTTCATTGAAAATCTTCAAGGGAGTGAAGTGCGTTGCTAAGTAAAGATAAAATGGCTGATTTAAAAATGGATTTTAACGATATTCTTTGGATGAGTTCCGGTGTTGCTATCATTCTATTATTAATTGCGTTAGCGAATTTCTTTATTATCTCTTAAGTGTTTCATATACTGTTTATTAAAAAGTCCTGAATTGCAGGGCTTTTTTTGTTGGGGAAATGTATCATAATAAAAAGCCTGACCCAGGATAAGGTCAGGCTTTTCGTTCTGTTAACCCTTGTAGTTTTCATCATACTCGAGATAGACAACATGTGTTTCAAGGTACTCATTCAGGCCGTGTTTCCCGTCTGCTCCACCGATTCCAGATTGACCACGACCGGCATGGAATCCATTGATGGCTTCGAAGTTTTCACGGTTGACGAAGGTTTCCCCGTATCGAAGCTCGTTTGCGGCTCTCATGATCTCATGCAGGTTCTCGCTGAAAATCGAAGACGAAAGACCATACTCCGTATCATTGGCAAGCTCGATCACTTCATCAAAATCCTTGTACGTCATGATCGGCAATACCGGTCCGAAGATTTCTTCCTGGATGATGTCCATGTCCTGCTTCACATCGACAAGGATGGTAGGTTCATAATAAAAGCCTTTTTCCACGTTAACCGGTTTCCCGCCCGTAAGAACTCTGGCTCCGTTTTCGACAGCGGTGTTGACCATTTCCGTCACGGTCTCGAGGCGGTCTTTATTGACGAGTGGCCCGATATCGTTATCACGATTTGTCGGATCTCCGACGGTTGTATTCTTCATTGCGTCGGTCATCTTTTGGATGAATTCTTCAGCCACATCCTCATGCACATAGACGCGTTCCGCGTTCGTACACGCCTGGCCGGAGTTTGTGATCCTGGACGTTTTGATCTTTTCGACGGCAAGGTCAATATTGGCATGCTTGGTGACGATAGCCGGTGCTTTCCCGCCCAGCTCCAGGTTTACTTTTGTAATGGATTTGGATGCTGCCTCCATTACTTTTGAACCTGCCGGGTAGCTTCCTGTCATGGACACCATTCGTACTTTGGGGTGGCTGGACATTGGGTTCCCGATATCCGAACCTTTTCCTGTCACCAGATTGAAGACCCCTTTAGGCAGCTTCACTTCATCTATGATTTTAGCAAACTCACACGCAGTATTCGGTGTGTACTGGCTTGGTTTCAGAACGATTGTACATCCTGTCACAAGTGCAGGTGCCACTTTTCTGGCCAAGATGAACATCGGGAAGTTCCATGGAACGATACCCGAGACGACACCGATCGGCTTCTTATAGACGAGTATGTTCTCGTTCGAACGCTCACTCTCAAGGATCTCTCCTTCGTAGCGAAGTGCCCAGCCTGCCATGTAGCGGAAATACTCGATGGCAAGATCGACTTCTCCCTCGGAAGCTGCAAGGGTCTTCCCGTTTTCATCTGTCAGCATCTGAACGAATTGATCCCGGCGCTCCTCCAGCTTATCAGCAATTTTATATAAATATGAAGCCCGTTCCTTGGAAGGAACCTTGCTCCACGAAAGGAAAGCCGTATGGGCAACATCCACTGCGTGGTTCACATCGTCTTCCGTACCAAGAGGAATAGATGAAATCGTCTCCTCATTCGCCGGATTGATCACATCCCACGTCTCCTTCGACGTACTATCAACAAACTCACCATTCACATACATCTGGTACTTCTCCACTATATTTCCTCCTCTAAGAACTGTTTTCTCACATATCTCTTTCTTTTCCCGTCCAATGGGGAGGAGTAAACATTGGGATGTGCAAAAGAAGAGGGACGGACACCCTTCACACGTACCTGAATGTTGTTGTATCAGGGTTTTGGGTGTGAATATGGAGGTCCGTCCCTCAAAAGGGCTTATTTAGATGGGTCGGCGATTTTGACGAGTTGTTTGCCGATGTTTTTTCCTTGGAAGAGTCCGAGGAAGGCGTCGGTTACGTTGTCGAGGCCTTCTGTGATGGTTTCTTCGTATTGAAGTTTTCCTTGTGAAAGCCACTGGCCTAGCTCTGTTGCGCCTTCTTTGAAGCGGTCGTTGTAGTCATTGACGACAAAGCCTTTCATGAGTGCGCTTGATTTGATCAATCTTGATTGTACACGTGGTCCAAGGTCACGATCTGTTTTGTTATAAGAAGAAATAGCCCCACACACTGGTATACGTGCATGTTTATTTAGTAAACTAAGGGCAGCGTCACCGATTTCACCACCGACATTTTCAAAGTACACGTCGATGCCGTTTGGACATGCTTCTTTTAACGTTTTATAGATGTTGTCTGTTGTTTTATAGTTGATTCCTTCGTCAAATCCGAGAGTATCTGTCAGGTAGCTGACTTTTTCATCAGATCCTGCAATCCCGACGACACGGGCACCTTGGATCTTCGCAATTTGCCCGACGACTGAGCCGACTGCACCTGCAGCACCGGACACGACGACGGTTTCTCCTTCTTTCGGCTGACCGATGTCCATGAGTCCGAAATACGCTGTAAGTCCTGTCATTCCAAGGATGCTTAAGTATGTGGAAATCGGTGCCACATCCGGATCAATGGTGCGGACCTCTTTCTCTTTCGCAACGGAATATTCCTGCCAAGGAAGCATGCCGACTACGAAGTCCCCTTTTTGGAAGTGTGCAGATTTTGATTCCACGATCTCTCCTACCACTCCGCCGGCCAATGCCTCGTTTAGCTTGAAAGGCTCAACATATGATTTGGCATCAGACATTCTCCCGCGCATATAAGGGTCTACGGAAAGGTAAATCGTCTTGACAAGCACTTCCCCATTTGAAGGCTGAGGCACATCGATTTCTTTATAAAGGAAATCTTCTTTTACAGGCATTCCTTCAGGACGGGAGACTAATTGAATTTGTTGTTGTTTTTCAGGTAACATAACAATTCCTCCTTGATATTTGGCTATGATCATATTTTCCGATTAATTGAAACTTATCACAATCAGTTTAGATTCTACAAAGAATAACACTTGAGAAAGGTGTGGTAATGTGGCGCATCTTTGGGATGCAGAAGTAGCTGTCACCACTTGTCAGGCAAAAAAGCTGATCGAGTCCCAGTTTCCGGATTTGATCCCTGCTGACATCAAAATCATGGATTATGGTTTTGACAATACGGTCATGAACGTAAACAACGATTGGGTATTCCGGTTTCCGAGGAGAGAGATCGCTGTAAGGCTTTTGGAAACGGAAGGAAAGCTATTGCCACTCATTGAAGAGAGTAGCCTGGGCCTTCAGATTCCGGTTCCGATTTATTATGGCAAGCCTTCGTCTCAGTACAAATGGCCATTTCTCGGTTATCGTTTTGTGGATGGCACCATTCCGTCACAGGCAGCCTCTGTTGAGAGAGAGGGTGAGTCTGCCATTGCATTGGCCCGGTTTCTTAAAAAGCTTCACGGTACGAGTGTGGAGGAAGCAGGAAAACGAGGGGTTCCTTATGACGAGCTGTCTCGGTTGGATGTTGAAAAGCGGCATCCCGTATTGGAAAAAAACAAAGAAGAGATCAAGGATCTCAATTTATTTCATCAAATGGATAAATTAGAGAAGTATCTTCATAATCTACCAAGTAAGTCTTTGCCTGAAGAAACCATATTGGTACATGGTGACCTTCACTTTAAAAACATTGTGGTGGACGATGGGGGCGTCCTGTCAGGGATCCTGGATTGGGGGGATGTCCATCTTGGTCACCGTGCCATTGATTTAAACCTAATCTACAGCTTTCTCACTCCTAAAGGGAGGATTCAATTTTTAAAAGAGTATGGAGAGGTTGGGGAGGAAGAATTGGACTACGCCCGATTCAAAGCGGTTTATACGAACGTGGTGTTACTTCTTTACGGCTACCATGAAAGGCAGCCTCATACAGTGATGGAAGCCCGGAACAGCCTGGAGCGTGCCCTGACATGAAAAAGCCGGATTGACTCCTCCGTCAACCCGGCTTTGTTTCTTACTTCACATTCTTTTGGATATATTTCACGATTTTACGAAGTTCATTGGCATGTGGACGCCCGAATGGACTCGTTTGACGTTGTTGATACATGGCTTGTCCTTTTTCGTTCACAAGGAAATAGGCCGGTTCTCCATGCTGTCCGTGATCTTCATAAGGGGCATCCTCGCCATGATAGAAGACATCATAGGCTTTGATCGCCTCTAATTTTTCGTCGGCCAGAACAGGGAAAGTCAGATCTTCTTTATTGGCGAACTCCTGTAAATCGGCCATCTTATCACTTGAAATCGTCAATAAGTGAACATTATGTTTCTCGAAATCCTCTTTGTTCGCTTGAAGCTCCCTTAACTCTTCCTGACATACCGGACACCATGATCCGCGGAAGAACACGATGAGATGCCAGCTTTGGTGTTCCTTCTGATGATCCTCAAACGAGAAGGTTTCACCAGAAACTGCGGGTAGCGTGAAATTTGGTACCTTATCTTTTAATTGAAAAGCCATTATTCATTCCTCCTAAGTGTTTTCTTACTTGTCAAATAGGCGTTAGGACAAACCCGACCTCTTGCGATCACATACAGTATAGTATTGTAATTTTCTTTCATAAGGTGAATTTCCCTTTTGGTGAGAAATAAAACGTACAAATGTGCAGATCGTGAATGGAGAGGAAGAATACGATGAGAAATAACGACAGACCGAAACTATGTATTTTCCCTGAATACAAGTGGTGCGGCCCGGAATGCAGCGGACCGGGGGCACCCGTCAATTCGGTGGACGCCGCCTGCAAAGCCCATGACCTTTGCTATGACCGGTATGGCCCGACATGTGAGTGTGATCGGATGTTCATGAAGAAATTGGAGGGCGAAATCGACCCGCATACACGGAAGGGAAGGCATGCTTTCCTCTTTTATCAATACATGCAGCTGCAGACGAAGATGAAATGCCAGGGGAGTCGATGTGTGAGGGGCCGGTGCAGGGGGTCTTGGATATAAGATGGACTGCTTGAATTGTTCAAGCGGTCTTTTTATTAGGGTAAATAATGCTTTGTATCCATTTATCTCCTCTAATTCAATTAAGTTGATGTTGATATTGGTCGCTATTTGTTGAAAAATGTCTAATATAACTTATAAGTCATTGTACTTATTTTTATGAATGTGAAAATATAGCAATTCTTATTTAATTAGGTATTATCCTGCTTCAGACGATTTCTTAAGCGGTTGGTGGGATGAAAGTATCCGAAATGAATTTAGAACTAAAGTTGCTTTTTAAGTTCGCTCAGGGATTTTCATGCTTGATTCTATTACAATTACCTATGATATCGACAGAAAGAAAGGAGAGAGACCGTGTCAACAAAAAAGAAGAAATATCTTTTTGAAATACATTTTTTAAGAGCATTTGCTTGTTTAGCTGTATTGGGAGTCCACGTATCAGCTACTTATTACTCAATGAATGATAATACGTTTAATTGGTTTTCATACTTTCTAAACCAAGTAGGACGTTTTGGAACGCCTATATTTGTTGTGATAGCCGGGTTTCTCTTATTCTATCAAGTAAAAAGAAACACGTATTCCTTTAGTAAATTTGTTACTTCCAGAATATCCAAAATTATTATGCCATTAATATTATGGAGCTTGGTTTATCGTTTCTTACTCTACTATTTTGATAACCAACAGATTGGAGCAATAAAAACGGAGATTGTAAAGATCTTTACAGGCGGTCACTTCTATCATCTATATTTTATTGCCATCATTGTTCAATTTTATTTTATCTTTCCTATTCTGCAAAAAGTTTTCAGAACTAAAACGGGATTGGTTGTTTTAACCGTTATCTCCTTCTTTATCAGTTATCAAATGATAGGTTTTGATCCCGGAATTGATGGATTCATCGGCAACTTTATGGCAAGTAAATCGTTCATGCCTTTATGGATTTTCTATTTTTCATTCGGTGGGTTGTTGGCATTCTTCTGGGAAGATATCAGAGATTTTGCAACTGACTTCCCCTGGACGATGTTAACCTTGACATTACTCCTCACGGCAGGAGCAATAATAGAGTATACAATCAATGGAGACCTTACCAATAGGAGACCAAGTAATTTATTCAATATACCTCTATTAAGTATTGCGACTATTGGGATGTATCCTTTACTTTCTAAGTGGAGTGTTTTGAAAAAGCCTCTGACGTTATTAGGAAAGTATTCAATGGGGATTTATCTGGTCCATCCCTTTGTTCTTCACTTGATGAAATTTTATTTACCTTCTTCGACGTGGAAGATGGTGTATCTGCCACTAACATTTGTCGCAGTATTATTAATTTGTGTAGGGTTGATCCGTCTTATTCAGTACGTTCCATTGAGCAGTTATTTCATTCCTGTACCACGAATTAAAACACCACACAAAGAAAAAATGGGTAATATTTCATCTAAAGAAGCAACTGCATAGACGAAAGAACCGGGTTGGGTTTTGTTATCCCCCGGTTCTTTTTTGTTGATTTTTTAGCTCAGTGGAAGGGTATAATGATAAACCGCTTCTTCCTTTACATAACCATTCTTCTCATACAATGCCTGTGCCTGAACATTGTCCCGGTCAGTTTCCAGAATAAGCGACTTTGCACTGGTTTGCACCGCATGTTCCTTCGCAGCATCCAGTAACAGCTGGCCGGCACCAAGTCTGCGAACCTTTTTGGAAACATAAAGGTCATTCAGCTTCCAGATCCGTTCCATATAAACGGAGGAGAAAGAAGGGTACAGCTGGGTGAACCCTGCATATTCATCATCGTGAATGGCGACAAAGATCACTGATTCATCATGTGATAGTCGTTCTTCAAGATACTGCCTCGCTCCAAGGGAATCCGACTTCTGATGATAAAAAATGCGATAATCATTAAAAAGTTCCACAAGGCCTTCCAGGTCTGAAAGGCGAGCACGGATTACCTTCATCCAATTCCTCCTTCCATACACTATTTTATGAAGGATGGGGAAGAACATGACGGTGAGGTTCAGTTTGTCATGGTCAGGAGTGGTGATTAGACGAGTTTGGGGGGAGAATCAGACTGGACGGGAGGCTCAAAGAGGGATAAATTCGTCGTTTTTAAAAGTTATTGCGTCATTTTTTGGATAATTGCGTCATTTTAAAATTTATTGCGTCATTTTTTACAGAATTGCGTCATTTATAAGGGTTTATGCGTAAAAATACAAATAATGGTAAAAGTAAATTCAACGACTTTACATAAAAAAACCAGCCTGCAATATAAGCAGGCCGGAGACTCAGATTAAAACGGTTTGATGGACATTAAGATAATAAGAATAATAGCGGAACTATGTAGAATGATGTTGTATGGTTTTAATTCTGAGTTGATTTTCCCGTAAGATTCAGGGACATCTTCACCTTCGTGGCTGTGGATGATTTCGGCCATCTGCTTTACCTTTTTCGGCATGATACCGGCAACGATGAACTGGACACCGATATAAATCACGATGGAAGCAATGTACCAGCCGGTTTTGAATAGATATGGGTTGATGATACCCATAATCAGACCGGTAATGAGTAGTACAATACTGCCCACTTTTGCAAAGGTCTCGATTTTTTTACTGAGATCTAAAGAGAATTTCGCCTGATGTGACGTTTCAGGTGTTCTCATCACGACAGGCATCGAGAAGCTTGCGCCAAGGCCGGCGACCGCTGCAATCACATGGACCAGAACCAATAATCCATAAATCGACATGTTATTCACCTCCATATTAGGTAATTTTGAACAGATTTCATTGTATAGTAAAATAGTACCTGTTTCCAGTTTTTTTTTTTTGAAAAAAGGGGAGAAAAAAGTATGAGTGTGAAAGATGAAATCAGACATAAAGTATGGAGTGCGCTGACAGAAAAGAAATTGGGCCGGTTTCCTTTTCCATTAGTGGGAAGGATCCCGAATTTCAAAGGGGCGGAGAAAGCTGCATCATTTGTGCAGAATATGGACATCTATAAGACGGCGAGTGTGGTGAAAGTGAATCCCGATGCCCCTCAGCTGCCGCTCCGGACAGCAATTCTAAAGGACGGTAAAACGCTGCTTATTCCGACACCAAGATTGAAGGATGGATTTGTCATGATCAAGCCTGATTCTGTTCCAGCTGGAGAGGAAAGGAAGGCAGCGAGCATCAAGCATATGAATACATACGGGAAAGTGGTGCCTTTGACAGATATTCCAGGTATTGACCTCATCGTGGTTGGTTCCGTTGCCATTCACCCCGATGGAAGAAGGCTGGGAAAAGGGGAGGGGTACGCCGACCGGGAGTATGCCATCCTGCGGGAAATCGGAAACAAACCGGTGCCGGTCATCACTACGATAAACAGTGAACAGCTGGTAGGGGACGACATTCCAAGAGATTCCTATGACCTTGCAGTCGACTGGATCATCACAGAAGAAGGAATCACGGAAACCAACAGCCCCTATCCAAAACCAGAAGGCATCCAATGGGAACACGTAACCGAAGACGAAATGGAAAACATGCCGATCCTTAAGGAATTGAAGGGATTAAGAGGGGGGACGGACCTCTGATTTAATGTTAAAAAGCTTGATATGACAGTGTTTTTCACCTGAATGCTGCCGTTTTTCGAGGTCCGTCCCTCCAAGGGATATAAAAAAACCATGAAGGCGAATTCGCCTTCATGGTTTTTTAAGAAGTTATGCTTGTCGGGCCTGACCAAGCCGCCTCCGCCTTTCTACATGTCCAGCTCCGGCGGCTAGAGGCTCGAGGTCATAAGTCAAGTAACCCAAAAAGGCAAAGAGCGCCTTTCCGGGTTACTCGCCTTATGCTGTCGCCCCAGTGCCTTATTGTCCAGCTCCGGCGGCTAGAGGCTCGAGGTCATAAGCTAAATGGTCCAAGAAGGCCAAGAGCCGCCTTCTCGGCCCATTCATCTTATGCTTGTCGCCTCTGACCAAGCCGCCTCCGCCTTTCTTAGTACCCTTCGACTACCAAATCAAGTTTTCCGGTTTCAGGACTGATGACAAGGCCGTGAACAGGGATCTTTTTGTCCATCAATGGATGGTTCTTGATCATGTCGACGCTGTGGGCGACGCTTTCCTGTACGGAGCTGAAGCCTTTCAGCCAGTCGTGGAGATCGATTCCGGAGTAGTTGACGGTGTCGAGTGTTTCTTCCGAAATGCCGCGATCCTTCATTTTATCAAGGATACTGTCGCTGTTGATGGCGCTCATGCCGCAGTCGTGGTGACCGATGACAATAACTTCGTCCGCCTGCAGTTCGTAGACTGCCACGAGCAGGCTGCGCATGATGCTTCCGAATGGATGGCTTACAATGGCACCTGCATTTTTGACGACTTTTACATCTCCGTTTTTCATGTTCATGGATTTAGGGAGCAGCTCTACTAAACGAGTGTCCATACAGGTAAGAATCACTAAGCGTTTGTCCGGGAACTTGGTGGTCCGGTACTCTTCATACGATTGTTCTTCTACAAATTGCTGGTTGTACTCAAGTATGTTCGTTAATAAAGTCATATCGTCTCTCCTATTACGTATAGTTATTTCACATTTTGTTGAATGTGATGTTCTATCTCTTTTATTTTATCCATAACTTCTTGCCGATTCCAATCAGATGTATTGGAAAGCTTTAAAAAAAGAGAAGAAATTTTCGCCAGTGCTTCTGTGAGGTTCGGTTCTTTCCTCGAATAAGCGGGATTACCCATCAAGTCGAACAAGCCGTTCATCTGCTCGGAGACTTTTTTGTATTGATGATCCTTGGCAATAAGGACGACATGATAATACTGCTGAACATCTGAAAACTGAAAGGAGATATCGAATAGCTCAAAGGTATCGTTTTTCTTTAGATTCAGTTCCATTTCGCCTTTTGGATGTTTATGAATGATCCGGGCGAACTTTGGTGAACTTTCTTCTTCCACGATGGACATGAAATTTTCGCCGGGCATCAGGAAATCATAGCCGGTATTTGAAGCATCTATTAAGTTAAACTGCCTATCCAGCAATAGATATGGAATAGGGCATAAGTGTAGATTTTCCACATGATCACTCCTTAGAGAAAGGTTCCGGACGTCACTGCTGCGTCTCGCAAATCAAGACGAATGGTACGAATACCAGAACCTCATATTGCCGGCTGCAGGTGATTAAGGAGTTAGCCCTTCAAGGAAACAAGCCCGTTGGACATATCGGTGAGATACTTATTGAGTTCCAACAAGTCATGAAAGCTTGCCACCTTTGATTTTTCCAAGAAATCAAGAGAGTAGTGGGAGACGAGTCTGCCACCGACGAGAATGTCAATCTCCTGATGATGCGCTCTGATTTCTTCGATGCACTCTTTTAATCGGGTCAGTTCCGTCGTCATACCAATGGATATTCCAATGGCATGGGGTTTCCAGGCGCTAATGAAGGTTAACGCATCTTTGACAGGGACGTTGGCTCCCAAGTAACGGGTACTCCATTGCTTTTCTTTGAATACTTCGTTCGCGAGCTCCAGTCCCAAACTGTGATGTTCACCCTCAATACAAAATAAAAGAGCTTTAGGTTGGTTTTCTAAAGCTTCTTGATGGGTAAAAACAGTAGCAAGTAAATATTTAAGGGTTGCAGTAGCTAAATGTTCATCTGCAACGGTAATTTGATTTTTCTCCCATAGATCACCAATTCTATACATAGATGGTTTAATGATTTTCTCGTAAAAAGTAAAATTATCTATTTTTGAATCGATGGAAGACGAATGCAATTCCAGTAATGAATGCACGTCTCCTGCGAGAATAGACTTGGTGAAAGCCTTGACCAGCTGATTCATTCATCATCACTCCCAGCAAAAATACCAATTACTATATTCCATAGATAGAATCGAAATTCCTGCTGCAAATTTCAATCTATAATTGGATTGACTTTCCCAAAATTCTTATTTAATATAACCTCTGTAACACTAATTATCGCTCACGTACCTGAGAGAGGTTCATAGCATTAACCCTCTATAAAAAACTATGGTTCTATGAATCTAACAAGGGATTTTCTTAAACATGTTATCCTTTAAGCATAACAGGATATAACAATTTTTTCAATTTACCTGCCTGTTATGTCGATTCTTAGGCTAATGCTATGTCCTCCTTCATTCGAGGCACTCTGAAGGGGAGGATTTTTACATGTCAGGAAGAAAAGACGAAGATTTAACAGATTTATCATTATTAGGGAATCAAGGGACAAATTACTTGTTCGAGTATGCTCCGCACATCTTAGAAGCATTCGATAATAAGCATCCGAACCGGGATTATTTTGTGAAATTCAACTGTCCTGAATTCACCAGTCTCTGCCCGAAAACAGGTCAGCCGGATTTTGCCACCATCTATATCAGCTACATCCCTGGTGAAAAGATGGTGGAAAGTAAATCTCTCAAGCTCTATCTGTTCAGCTTCCGTAATCATGGTGATTTCCATGAAGACTGCATGAACATCATCATGAACGATCTCATCCAACTGATGGATCCCCGTTATATCGAAGTATGGGGGAAATTCACCCCGCGTGGAGGAATCAGCATCGATCCATACTGTAACTACGGAAAGCCAGGGACGAAATATGAAACGATGGCAGACCATCGCCTGATGAACCATGATTTGTATCCGGAGAAAATTGATAATCGATAAAGTGTAAAAACGATTCCTGAGTGGGATCGTTTTTTTTAATAGCTCTTTTCGCAAAGATTGTTGTTTTCTAACATAGGAACTACTGAGGCTCTGTCTATGTGTGTATGGATAGATGGGGAGGGGAACGGCTTCGCTTTCCGGCGGACGAACGGCCAAGCCTCCTCGCATTCGCTGCGGGGTCTTGTCTCGTCCGTTTTCCCGCAGGAGCTATTCCTGTGAGATGAGAATTCATCTATTGCATAAAAAAAGACCCTCCGTTATGATGCAGGTGCTAACCAATCGCTCATAACTAAGGAGGATCTTCA
>NZ_JBANLY010000011.1:0-134347 GCF_037046045.1 Rossellomorea sp. LJF3
AACAAATAAGAAAAAAAGGGAATGCATTTGGCTAATATGATACTTAAAAAATTTTTAAAAGAGAATAAACCGGTTGTAAGCCCTGATATAATAACCTTTCCCGAGGGAGTCTACGCCGTTCCCCTCCCCATCTAAATGAGATAGTCTGACAGAGCTTGGAGGGGGCGATTTCAGCTTGAATAGTAAAATACTTAGAAAATGATGTTTTCTAGAGGTGTACAGAAATAGATTAATCCTCCTTACCAATAAAGGTGATTGTAGCGGAAGGTGCTCGACTCCTGCGGGAAACGCTGGACAGGTGAGACCCCACAGGCGCAGCCGAGGAGGCTCACCGCCAGCCCCGCGGAAAGCGAGCACCTGAAGCGGAAATCAACCACTACTCGCTACCTTACATAGCAACAACGTTTACGAAAAGAGATTTTTAATAGAATCCAAATTCCCTCCTTTACCCCGAAAAATAATCTCTAAACCTAAGCCTTGCCCTCATCACATCTGCAAACCCTTCCAATTTTCACAATTATTAAACCTTATTTTTTTGACCGGATTCCCTTTACAAAGGGTCTTGATGGGCTTTATAATCCCGTTGTTCAACTATTTACGGAAAACCAAAATAAATTTTAAAGAAAAAGGAGGTTGCGGTGATGCGACAAAGAATATTTTCCTTCCTAATGATGAATCTCGGGGCATTTCTTGTTTCGGTGAATGTCCATTTTTTCTTATCGCCTAATAATTTAGCGACAGGGGGAGTCAGTGGATTGTCGATCATCATGAACGATCTGTTTCCGGGAATGTCCCTTGGACTGTTCATGATTATCATCAATGTGATTCTGTTTATCGTCGGTGTGATATTTCTTGGTTTTAATTTCGGAGCGAAAACGATTTACGCGAGTTTCGCCCTTTCGTTCTATGTCTGGTTACTCGAGACAATTGCACCGATGAGCGCGCCGCTCAGTGATGATATCTTGATTCAATTGATCATCGGTCAATGCATTGCCGCAACCGGTATGGCGATTGTGTTCAACCAGCAGGCATCAACAGGTGGAACGGATATCGTGGCCCTGATCTTTAATAAATATTTCAATATAGATGTAGGCAGAGGCGTATTATTGGCGGATTTATCCATCGCCCTGTCCTCAGCCGTCCTATTCGGACCTCAAGTCGGAATGTATGCATTCTTCGGGGTCATCTTGAACGGATTGGTCATCGATTATGCACTGCAGCAGTTCAATTCAAATAAAGAAATTGTGATCATCAGCCGTTACAGTGATGAAATCAAGTCGTACATCGTCCACGAGCTTGGAAAAGGGGCGACGATCCATACGGCAACGGGAGCGTTCACGTCCGATGAAAAGGAAGTCATCACGACCATCCTTGGACGCAAGGACTTCTCCAGGCTGAAAGGCTTCATCACCCAAATCGATAACCGTGCATTTATCACGGTTCACACGATGAACGAAATCCTTGGTCAAAACTTTAAACGATTAGCATAGAAGTGAAACTCCACCTGGTCAGAGGGTGGAGTTTTTTTATTGTGACTTCAAAAAATATAGGGAAATATTCCATTAATCATGTATAAATAGAAGTAGGGGGGTGGAAATATGGAAAAGGAAGAACTGAAGAGGTTGGAGCAAAAAATCAATTTTCTGGAAAAAGAGCTTTATCTCGTGAAGCGGCAGCTGATTCAGGCAAAGAATGAAAACGAATCACCCGTTATCCAAAAAGCAGAGGTTTACACAGAACCTGAAAAACCAATTCCTGCTGAATCATCAGCACAGCCCATCATGGAAAAAGAACCCTTTGATTTCTCAGTCGAACGCTGGCTCCCGAAAGTATTCTTGTTCGTTCTATTAATAGGAAGCATTTGGGGATTCATGGCGGCTTCCCAAAACGGCTGGGTCTCACCGGGGCTCCGGGTGTTGACGGGTGGCGTCATCAGTATCGTGATGTACACACTTGGTGAAAGGTTCAGCCGGGATCAGCGTAAATTGTCCATCACGCTTCTTTCTGGAAGCATCGTCCTCGCCATCATTACGTTATTTTCAGCTAATATCCTATACGGGTATATCGGAGGACTCATCACGAATCTCTTATTGATCCTCATCATTTCTGTTGGGCTGTGGGCATCCCATAAGCACGGTTCCCAACTGATTCTTTGTTTGATAGGCGCAGGGGCATACCTGTTTCCATTCATTTTCGCAGGGGATGAGCGGAATGAATGGCTGTTTTACGGCTATGAGCTTGTGCTGTTCTTTGTATTGATGACGTTCAGTACGTTGAAAAGGTACCGGATAGCATGGAATATTCATTATTATCTACTGTATTTTTCACTGTTTTTCTTTGCGGCATTTGGTGTCGGGGAAATGACATTGACCGTCCTCATCCCATTTGCCATTCAGCATGCGTATATCCTGCTTCTGATCATCCTTAACCGGGATGAACGGGTGAACGCTGAGATGATACCGGCCCTCGTGACGGGCAGTTTCATCATTCTCGGGCTGCTGAATGATGTTTATTCACAGATTCCTCTTGTCTACTATGCCATCTTTGCAGCTGTTTATATCGGGGCTGCCTTTATTGAACCGAAGGAAATGAAGAGAACGAAGGATACTTTGCTCGTCCTCGGATTCCTGCATATGCTTCTTTTCCTCTTTGATCTGTTTGAATATGATTGGCGCTTCGTGCTGATTGCCATACAAGCGAATGCCCTTCTGTGGCTCGCGGGGAGAAGAGAAAGCTATGTCAGCCTTGCAGGTTCACTCTTGTTGATGCTGCTCTCATTCCTTGGAATGATGACGGGATCACAAGGCGATTTCATTGCGATTGAACTGCCGATTTTTATCCTGGCATTTGCCTATGTCTATTTGTTTGCCCATTTCAATCAGCAGGAATCCTCCTTCCTGAACGTCTCAACGACGACAATGAAAGTCGTGCTGACAGGTCTCGTGATGTTCTTCATCCTGAGGTTGACCGAGTTCATCGTGATCGGTTGGGATTACACCCCGCGGACGACTGCCTACACCGTGGCGATTGCCGCCCTGTCCATCGGGTATCTCATCTATGGGGAAAGCAGGAAGGACATGTTCTACCGGTGGGTGGGAATCATCTTCCTTGCACTGGCTCTGTTGAAGTTTTTCCTTGCCGATCTCGTGTTCCTCGATTTCACGATCCGTGCCATGATCCTGATTCCAATCGGTGTGATCGGCCTTGTGCTATCAAGGATTCTTTATAAAAAAGAATAAACACATTGCAAAAGCTTTCAGAATAATTATATAATGGTGGTATCAATATTCGTGTAATGAAAAAGGAGGTGGAATTGAGATGAATCGTTCTGTAGGATTGCGTGGGAAGTATTTAGACTATATTTACATTTGCCGTGCAATTTTTCATGCATTTGCGTTCAAGGGGACACGTATGCCCTTTTTCAGCAAGTGAATATGAATACTGAACGGTAAGAGGTCTCAATTCCAATCACTTTTTTATTAAGAATCGGAAAAAAGGGGGGCGTTTTCGCTCTCTTTTTTTGTCCCTTCTTTTTTGAAAGGGGAAGTGCGGTGCAGTAAAGTCCCGCACTTCCGTAGAGCCATGGGCGAGCCTTCTGCTCCCCCATGGCTTTTTCTATGAACCTCTTACCTCTGAATAGATACCCGAAAGGAAGAGGAAAATGATTATTTGCAGCGCACAGGAAATCAGTAAAATGTTTGGCGGTCACTTGATATTTGAGGATTTGAGCTTCGAAATACCCGAGAGGGCCCGGATTGGCCTTGTTGGGCGGAATGGGACCGGGAAGACGACCATCTTTAAATTATTGTCAGGGGTGGAAGCTCCGGATAAGGGGCTCATTCATCTGAAAAAAGGGGCAAAGGTAGGGTACCTGGCTCAGATTCCACAGTATAAGGAAGGTACGAAGGGAATCGATGTATTGCGTTCCGCGTTTTCAGAACTGATCCAGATTGGTCTCCGATTAAAAGAGCTTGAAACCAAAATGGGGAATGAACGGAACCCGGATACTCTCAACCGATTACTAGAAGAATACGGAAAGCTTCAGGATCAATTCACCCTTTCTGGAGGATATGAGATCGAGTCCGATATTGCGAAGATCGTGAACGGCCTCGCCATTGGGGAACTGGTTGAGAAGGATTTTAACGCGTGCAGCGGCGGGGAGCAGACAAAGCTTTGTCTCGGTCTGATCCTCCTCCAGAAGCCGGATCTGCTGCTTCTCGACGAACCGACGAATCATCTGGATATCGGGGCGGTGGAGTGGCTTGAGGATTTTTTGAAAGAATATGATGGAACCGTGGTTTGCATCTCCCATGACCGCTATTTCCTCGATCACGTCATTACAAAGGTATATGACCTGGAGGACGGGGAGCTGACGATTTACCATACGAACTACTCCGGATTTGTAAAGGAAAAGGAAGAGCGTCTGATGATCGAGTTCCAGGCGTATCAGGAGCAGCAGAAGAAAATCAAGAAGATGAAGGAGGCCATCAAAAGGCTGAGGGAATGGGCGAACCAGGCGAACCCTCCGAATGAAGCCCTGCATAAGCGGGCCCGGAATATGGAAAGGGCACTGGAACGGATGGAGAAGATCAAGCGGCCGATCCTGGACCGGAAGAAGATGGGGCTGGAATTCGACGAAACCGACCGGAGCGGGAAAATCGTCTTTTCCATGGAAGAAGTGACGAAAGCCTATGGGGAAAAGACCTTATTCGAAAAAGCCGGCCTCCATGTCCATTTTAAGGACCGCACAGCGATCGTCGGTCAAAATGGTACAGGGAAATCAACGATCATCAAGATGCTCCTCGGGGAGGAGTCAGCGGATCATGGCGTGGTGAAACTCGGAAGCAATGTGAAGCTCGGCTACCTGTCACAGCACTTTACTGTCGCCGATCCGTCGGTCAGGTTGATTGATGCGTTCAGGGAAGAAGTGGCGGTGACGGAAGGGGATGCCCGGCATATTCTCGCGAAGTTCCTGTTTTATGGACCGAATGTGTTCCGGAAGGTCGGTCAGCTGAGCGGCGGGGAGAAGATGAGGCTCAGACTTGCCCAGCTTATGCATCAGGACATCAACTTCCTTGTCCTCGATGAGCCGACGAATCATCTGGACATTGATTCAAGGGAAGTATTGGAGGATGCTTTGGAGGATTTCAAAGGCACGATTCTCGCCGTCTCCCATGACCGGTACTTTTTGAATAAGCTGTTTAAGAAAACCTATTGGATCCACCGGGGTGAGCTTTATTTCTTTGACGGGCCATACAGCTGGGCGAAGGAAAAGCTCCCCGAACTCGCACCGGAAGAGCCTGTGGTGAAGGTGGAGAAAGAAGCACCGCCTAAAGCAGGACGGGTAAAACCTGCCCGGACGATGGAGGAAATCGAAGCTGGACTTGAAAAGGTAGAAGAAGAGATCTTTGCCATTGAAGAAAAGCTTCTCTCACAAGAAGACCTGGATGTCGTTCAGGCGCTGTACATGGAAAAAGAGCAAAAGGAACAGGAACGGAACAAGATGTATCAGGATTTGGAAGAATTATTGGCCTAGGATAGGGGAGATGACGGATGGAGTCATCTCCCTTCCAATTTTTCAGAGTAAATCCGTATAATAAAATGAAGAGAGGATGAGAAGATATGGAGACATACGAAGTGATCATCATTGGAGGAGGACTGTCAGGGATCATGGCAACGAGGACGTTGATGAAAAAAGGGGTAGAGGATATCCTCATGGTGGAAAAGAGCAGAAGCGTCGGTGGCAGGCTTGCCACAAGGAGGATCGGGGAAGGGAAAGCAGATCACGGAGCCCAGTTCTTCACGGTCCGTTCCCCGGAGCTGCAAGAGGACGTAGAGAGGTGGCAGGAAGCGGGATGGGTGAAACGCTGGTTCGGCACACCTTATCCAAGATACACATCCGCGTCCGGCATGAATGCCCTCGCGAAACAACTGGCACAATCCATCCCAGTCAAACTGAACACCAGGGTCTCTTCCATTCGTGACGGGAGGGAAGGACCTCTGGAAGTGGAACTTGAGAATGGTGAAAGGATCACCGCAAACCATTGCATAGTGACGGCTCCCGCACCACAGGCGTTACAGCTGCTTACAGGAATCGCACCGCCGGAGGTATCCACTATTTCTTTTGCCCCATGCTTCGTAGGCATGTTTACCTTTGAAGGATCAAGCAGCATTCCGTCACCGGGTCATGTGGATGAAGGGCTTCCTGACGGCGTGGAGCGGGTGGTGGATCACGAAAAGAAAGGCATTTCCTCCTCTGTTACGGTCAGCGTGTATATGACCGGGGACTGGTCGAAAAAACATGTAGAAATGGAAGAAAACAGTATTATAGGTGCCATCCAAGAGGTGGCCGAGGGTTTTCTTGAAAAAGGCAGCAGGGTGACGGGTGCTCATTTGAAAAAGTGGAAGTATGCCGAAGCAGAAACTGTGGTACGCACCCCTTTTGTGGAAATGGGTCATAAAGGGCGGATTGTCCTATGTGGGGATGCTTTCCTCCGGGAGAATGATGAAGCCGGACGTACGCGGTTTGAGAGTGCCTATTTATCAGGGATTTCAGCAGGTAACAGGGTGGCGCAGAGAAACGGTAATGAACAGGATCAGTCCGTATAACGGCTGGATCCCTGACAAACACTACAAAGAGTTACATAAACTAAACGATAAGCAGGGGAATAGCATGAACATACAATTAAGACAGGCAACAAAAGAGCAGCTTGACACCATCATGGACGTGTATATCAGGTGTAAACATGATCTTGATGAGAAAGGATTGCTGCAGTGGAATGACCATTACCCAAGCAGAGACTATTTCGAGGAAGAAATGGATAACGGGAACCTTTATGTGTTGATGGTGGACGGTGAGGTCGCAGGGTCCGCAACTCTCAATGAGTGGCAGTCACCTGAATGGTCGGAGATTCCGTGGGAACTCGGAAATGAATGGGTGATCCACGCACTGTTTCTCGACCCCCTTCAGCAAGGAAACGGATTGGGGACAGTATTAATGAAAAAGTGTGAGGAACTTGCCGGGGAAAAAGGCTATGAAAGTATCCGGCTGGATGCCTATTCCCGAAATACAGGGGCAAATGCCCTCTATGAAAAGATCGGCTATGAGTACCGCGGCTCGGTCTATTTCACATCGAAGCCTGAGGGGCATCAGGAGTATCGGTGCTATGAAAAAGCGGTCACTCTCTAAAATTCAAGGGTTGTTCAAATGTACCCGGGAAAAAGGTAAGGGGAAAATGATATACTTCAGGGTACAGTATGCGCTGAATAAGATAGCAGGGAAGCGATTATATTGACACCGATTTTGGATGAGGCGAGGTCCTTTATAGAACAAATGTTTAAGGAACTGAATAAAAGCGAAGCGGACATGGCGATCCGACTTCAACATATAGAAAATGAAATTGCTGAAGAAGGAACGTATACTCATACTCATGAAGAACTGGTCCATGGTGCCAAGATGGCATGGAGAAACAGCAATCGCTGCATCGGCCGCTTGTTCTGGAACTCACTGAACGTGTTTGACGAACGGGAAGCGGCCACAGAGGAGGAAGTATTCCAGGCCCTCGAGCGTCATTTGGATTATGCTTCGAACGGGGGGAGGATCCGTCCGACGATTACGGTGTTCAGGCCGTCACATCCGGACAAGCCTGACATCCGATTGTGGAACCATCAGCTGATCCGATATGCGGGCTATGAGGAAGACGATCGATATACCGGAGACCCCCATTCCATCGAATTCACTCAAAAATGCAGGGAACTTGGATGGGAGGGGGAGGGGACAGACTTTGATGTCCTCCCCTTGGTCGTGCAGATCGGGGCTCAGCCTCCAGAGATGAGAGAAGTTGAGCCTCGTCTTGCCCTTCAGGTACCTCTTCGTCACCCTGAATTTGACTGGTTCGGGGACCTTGGATTGAAATGGTACGGCGTCCCGATCATCTCAGATATGGAATTGAAGATCGGTGGGATCTCATACAAGGCGGCACCTTTCAACGGCTGGTATATGGAAACGGAGATCGGTGCACGTAATCTTGCTGATGAGAACCGTTATAACCTGATTCCGAAAGTGGCAAGCTGTATGGGACTCGATACGTCGAGAGCGGCCACGTTGTGGAAGGATAAGGCACTGATCGAATTGAACATCGCTGTGCTTCATTCGTTTAAAGAAATGGGTGTAAGCATCGTGGACCATCATACGGCTGCACAGCAGTTCCGTCTTTTTGAAGAAAATGAGAAGAGTGCCGATCGTGATGTAACCGGGGACTGGACCTGGTTGATCCCGCCCGTATCTCCTGCCACGACCCACATATTCCATAAAGAGTTCGATAACACATGGCATTCGACCAATTACTATTATCAAAATAAACCATACTAAGAAAAGCTGTTTTCTGTCCTGTGCAGAAGACAGCTTTTTGTTCTGTTAAAAAGTGAACGGCGGCCGCTTGGACACTTCATAATATTGAAACCAGAATCTGAACTCGTCGAATAATACGGGACCATCGAATGTGAAGTTCTCAAAGAAATCTTCAATTAATCCGGCATCGGCATCATCCATGATCCCGGTGACATAAAGGGGAGTCTTAAATCGCTTGTACAAATCTTCATATCCATAAAAATGAAACAAATCTTCCAATTGCTCCTCATTCATGCTATCACCTTCCTTACTAGTAGGGTTTCTATTTCTTCTAAAAATATCCATGAAAAAACAGCATCGGAAGGGATTCCGTGCTGTCTCATCAGGATTTCAATTCAGTATAGACGACCAGTCGTTTGCTGTAATTTCGTGCAGAGTGGTCAAAGTCCCCGGTACAGGTGATGAGGTTAAGAGAGCTTGCAGGGGAGTAGCCAAAGATGGATTTCAAGGGGGCATCATCCCATGGGTATTCTTTCTTTTCTATGACTACAAAGGTCCTCTTTTCACCTTCTTTATTTTTGACGATGATTTCATCTCCCTTTGAAAGCTTATTCAGCTTATAAAAAACGGCAGGACCATTCCGGCTGTCCACATGACCGCCGATCACGGCATTTCCGGGTTCACCGGGCTTGTAACCACCCTCGTACCAAGCAGTCGTCTCAAAGCTTTCAGTTACGGCCATCTCACCATTTTCCTTCAACCCGACAGCTTCTATGCTTGTGGAAACATCGATGGCAGGGATTTCAAGCGCAGCCGGTACGATACCGCTTCTTTCATCCTTGATGATCGTATCTGCAAATTGAGAAGGGGTAGTGGTGGTGCTGGCCATCTGAGTTTGGGGCTCTCCCTGATCATGGGAGGTTTTCGCCTTTTCTTCTGTGGGATTTGAACTAATTCCTGCAGAACACGCAGAAATGGGCAATAGTACAAGCACAAGCAGTACAACCCTCATAGTATACATTATGTGAAGCCACTCCTTTCATCTTCACACTGGGGGACGGACCTATTATAGGTCCGTCCCTCTCATGTTTAGAAATTATTGTTTATAGGAAGCGTATTTTTTCATTCCAAGGGTTGTACCACCCGCGATGATCAATAGGGCTGCCAGAAGGTATTCGAATGGGAATTCGTTGTTGTCAGCCGTTCCCCCCATACCGGTATTAGGCATTTCAGAAGGCATGTTGGCTTTGAACTTGTCCGGGAATTGATCCGCGAAAGCTCCTGATAACCCTTTTGCGGGGTTCAGCATATGCTCATACGCCATACGGATTCCATCCCAAGCTTTTTCATAGTCGCCGGCCGCGTAGCTGTCGAAAGCCCCGATCAGTTGTTCAACGTGCATTTGAAGACCGTCTGCAAGAGCATCTGATTCTAAACGGCCGTCTGTGGCTGTTTCAATGAATTTAGAGAATTCAGCGCGGTAGCCATCGAGATTCTTGATCGCTTCTTCTTTTGCAGCTTCATCTTCAGCACCGGTCGCCTTTACATAATCCACGAAGAATCCGATATGTTTTGACCACATGTCTTTGAATTGGTTTCCGGCCTCTTCACCATATACAGAAGCAATCGCTGCAGAAAGATCTTCCGTGTTGGCATTCAAGGCATTCACGGAAGCGTCAAAATCTTTAGAACCGTCGATCCCGTTTTGCATCGCCATTGTCGCAAGGGCAGCATGCTCTGTTAAAAGATGGTTAAGCGTGGATCGTAAGTCCGTTGCCGGTGTTACCGCCATCGTATTTTCAAATTTGTCCGGGTATTGGTCCGTAATCGCACTGGATAGTCCTTTTGCTACCATTCCCATATGACCGATTGCTTCACGTTCGTATTCGTAAGCCTTTTCATAATCTCCTGCTACATAACTGTCAAAGGCACCGATGAGCTGATTGATATGCATCTGAAGTCCTTCTGCCAAACTATCGGATTTCAAACGTTCACCAGTGGCAGTCTCAAGGAAATTAGAGAACTCTTCCTTATATCCCGATAGATTCTTAAGGGCTTCATCTTTGGCAGCCTGATCATTGGCACCCGTTGCTTTGACATAATCCACGAAATATCCGATATGATTGGTCCAGATCGTGTTGAACTGATTTCCTGCTTCTTCACCATAAACGGAGGCGATCGCACCTTTTAAATCGGCTGCGTTATCATTTAAAGCACCGGCTGCTGCGTCGAAATCTTCAGCACCTTCTGCTCCGCGTCTCATCGCTTCAACAGCTAAGTATGCATGTTCTGTAAGTAAGCGGTCCAAAGAAGTTCTTAATTCCCCTGCCGGCGTATCCACTTTCGTCATGGAATGGTCTTCACCGTTGTGTGCTGATACTGCACCTGCAGTTGGAATCAGTAACGTCATACTTAAAGGGACGGCTAAATAACTTTTTTTCATTTTCATAATGTAATCTCTCCTTTTGGTTTTTTATATTTTCATAAAGCTAACGACAGAAGTTGAAACATGGATCACTTTTTTTGAAACTTTTTTCTATTCTTTTTAATTAGGTTAAAAAGTAGGGTGATAGATATAGAATGAGTCTAGCCTCTTTTACTATGTAATCCTTTTAAAAAAAGTAGAATGAAGATAAGTAAAACATTTGTTTAGTAATTGTATAACTCCTGTTACATAGGACTTAATTCCCTAGTTCGAATCTCTCAAACATTTCGATATACGAAAAAGATGAAATCATGATTGTTAAGCCATAAAAAAAAGCCCGGCAGTGAAGGGCTGCCGGACGAAATACGATTTATGAAACTTTTTTTATATTTCGGAAGCTAACACGATGTTTCCTTGAGGAAGCTGGCTATTGGCATCCGGTTCAAGGGTGATGGCGACCGTATCCCAATCCTTCTTCGTGAACTCTTCATTGAATTTGAAGACGACCGAACCTTTTCCATCCTTGCTCGTGACGAATGTGCCGGCGCGCTCAGGTTGATCATCTTTAATAAGCCATACCTGATACACCTCTTCATTTGAAAGTTCCTGCAATTCAGAAGCCTGGACGACCATGCTCGTTTGAGTACCTTGTTTAATGATACTGGCAGTTCCTTTAGCGCTTCCGTTAACAGCAGCGAGATCGACGTATTGAACAACCTGATCGATCGTTGCCTGTTCCACGACTTCATCCTGATCTTCAAGCTGTGAGAATAAGTAGGCATTCCCAATGAGGGAAAGGAATAAAGCGGCAGCGACAGAAGGGAGGAACCATGTTTTCTTTTTCTTTTTAGATGGAGGCTCGACAATTGAGGTTCGTTTCTCTTCTCCGAGAATGCCGGCCATCACACGGTCTTCCAGGTCCTTGGGAGGTTCGACAACATCAGATGCGAAAGGCATATAGTCCATTAACTGCTCCAGTTCATGAAGTTCCTCCTGACACTGCGGGCAGCTCTTCAGATGCTTCTCAAATTGAGCTTTCTCGAGTTCTGATAAATGTCCGTTGTAGTAATCCAGTAAATGATCGCATTGTGGTGTGGTCATTCGAATGTACCTCCTTTCCCTTTTAGACACGTGTGTAAATGTTTAAGAGCCAAACGGATCCTTCCTTTAACCGTCCCGAGTGGAGTGTCTGTTGATTCAGCGATGGATGCTTGAGTCAAGCCTTTATAGTAGAATAGTTGAACGATTTTTTGCTGATCCTCTTTCAGGGTTTGTATGCAGTCCCTGATCGCGGTCCCTTTTTCTTTCCACTCCAGTTGATCGGCGGGCGTTTCATAGGTGACCTGAAGGGAGTCTTTCTCTATATATTCGACAGACTCGTGTTTCTTTCGTCTGCGAATCGCATCCAGACAGGTGTTCCGCGTCATCGTCAACAACCATGATGAAAATTTCCCTTTGCTATGGTCATATGGAGAATGCTTCTTCCAGAGCTTCATGAAAACCTCCTGGATCACTTCCTCCGCGATCTCACGGTCTCCTGTCATTTTATATGAGAAGGAATAGATCAATTTTTCATATTGCTGATAAAGCTGTCGTAATGCAGTCGAATCTTTTGCCAAAACTTGTTGATATAGTTCTATATCCTGACGGTCATTGGGCATAGTACGCTCCTTATCTTTGACATATAAAATAAGGATACTAAACAACGGGGCGGAACTCAATTTTAATAAGCTAACGAGGGAAATAAGAATTTGGATCACAAATGTTTAAAAAAATGTTAGTGGGGTATATAGATGAGTTTGGTGTTTTGGGTACAAAAAAATCCCCCAATCGAATGGGGGATGTCTTCTTACTTATTTTACTTTTTGCAGTTTGTGGATCACGGATAGGGAACGTCCTGTTCCGATGGCCACTGATTCAAGCGGGTTGGGAGCTAAGTGAACCGGTACAACGATTTCCTGGCTCAACCAATCTTGAAGTCCGTTCAATAGGGCTCCGCCACCTGTCAGGATCACACCGCGGTCAACGATATCCCCACTCAGTTCAGGAGGGCAATTTTCCAATGTCGCGCGGATCGTCTCGAGGATGTGAAGGAGGGATTCCTTCAATGCATCCTGGATTTCGTTCGATGATAATTCAATCGTTTTCGGAAGACCAGTGACGAGATCACGTCCACGGATATCCATTGTTCTTTCTTCATGATCAATCAATGCCTGTCCGACTTCGATTTTCACTAATTCAGCCGTTCTTTCACCGATCAGGAGATTATAACGTTTACGAACGTATTGGACGATATCTTCATCCATTTGGTCTCCACCGATACGGATCGTGTTACAGGAAACGACACCACCGTAAGAGATGATCGCCACTTCCGTCGTTCCACCACCGATGTCCACGATGACGTTGGCAACAGGCTCTCCAACCGGTAAGTCTGCTCCGATCGCGGCAGCTACAGGTTCCTCGATAAGGGTAACGGATTTCGCACCGCTTCCTCTCACAGCATCCTGAATCGCCCTTCTTTCAACACTTGTTGCACCTGAAGGCGTACATACGACCACGGTCGGCTTACGGATAGAGAATCCAAGTTTTTTACTCGCTTTTTTCATCACTTGCTTCAGCATCTCAGTCGTCACATCAAAGTCGGCAATCACACCATCTTTAAGAGGGCGTACAGCCACGATCTTTCCCGGTGTTTTCCCAATCATGCTTTTCGCTTCTGTACCAACGGCCAATACCGTTTTGTTTTCGGTGTCAATCGCCACAACTGATGGCTCATTAAGTATAATTCCTTTATTTTTACTATAAACAAGTATATTTGCAGTTCCTAAATCGATCCCAATTTCAGAGTTTGATAACATCAGTATTCCTCCAACTATAAGAATTCTACACACACTATAACCTTCTATACAGTATAGGAGATTTTCGGGGGTTATGAAGGTGGAGATATTTACCACCGACAAATTGTTACAAAGTATGACAGATATGAAAGCGCTCCTCAAAAAATTAAACGTTTCTACAGAGCCTTTTTGAATACCCATATATGTATGCAGGGACGGACCTTCCCTTTTTGTTCGTTAAAAAAATTTAAACGTTCTGTAATAAACATAGGGGTGATTTTGACTAGTATTTTAGGATCCGGGAGGGTGGACGTAGGGGAATGGTGTGAGGTTATTGTCGGAATGTGGAAGATGGGGGATGTGTGAGAGGGATCCGGGACTCATGGAAGGGGATATCAGGGGGGATTTATCGGCGGAATTTCGGATATATCAGGGAAAATCCTATTTTATCAGCGAAACGTCCTATCGCCGTAGCTTTTCTAATCAACAAAAAGAGAATGCCCAATCTCTAGGCATCCTCTCAATCTTCTAAAGTGTAAAACGCTCCAACTCTTTCTTCATGTCTATCGTCATCTTGTTCAATTCCACAACTTGCTCATTCATGCGTTCAAAGTATCGAAGCTGTTCTTCCGTGGATGAAGAAATTTCTTCTGTACCCGCAGCGGTTTCTTCCGTAATGGCTGAAATGTTTTCAACGGCGGCAATGACCTGACTGGTTCGCTCGGAAGAAGCAATCATCCCCCTCTCGAGCTTGGAGAGATTATCGAATATAGTAGAAACATTTCCTGAAATCTCTTCAAAAGCCTGCTCCGTCACAGTCATGGAATCAACTTGCTGGGTGGAAAGGGTTTTCCCTTTATGGGAAGCATCCATGATGGACTGAATGCCCTGTTTAATGTTCCCTACCATGCTGCCGATCCGCTCTGTTGCAACGGAAGAGTCTTCCGCAAGCTTCCGCACTTCCTGGGCCACAACGGCGAAACCTTTCCCGGCGTCTCCTGCACGGGCCGCTTCGATCGCTGCATTCAATGCAAGGAGGTTCGTTTGATCGGCAATTTCCCTGACCGCCTGGGCGGCATTTTCAATTTCCCCCGTATATTGGGCGAAGGATTCAACCGAGTTCATGATCGATGACGAAGATTCGGCGATCATCCCGGCAAATTCCTGCTGCTTATTTAAGGAAGTTCGACCGTTTCCGACCGAGGTCATGGCGACTTTGCTGCTCTCGGAAGATTCTGCACTCTGTTCGACATTCCGGGCAAAGTCATCCCCCATCACAGCCATAAGGGAAGCGGTGGATTGGATATCCTCAGAAATCGATTGGCTTCCTTTTGCGAGCTCTTCTGTGGAAAGTGCCACCTGGTTGCTGCTTTCCGTCAGACTCGACATTTGCGAGCGGACATCCTGAGTGAATCTCTCTACATTGGATCCGATGTCATGCACAGATTGGACCGTACTCCGCAAATTTATGACCATATGGTGAAATACCGTTTGCAGCTTATCGACTTCGAATCTGCTGTTCTTCTCTTTAACTGCGTCGATGGTGATCGTTAAATCCCCATCGGCCAATTTTTCAGCGTTTTCTACCATCCGGTTCAATGGTTTGACAATTCTCCTGGTAAGCAGGTTCGATGCTAAAAGAGAGAGGAAGATCGTCACGATGAAACCGATGACGGAAGCCCAGACGATGAATTGGATTTCATTTTTGTTTTCTTTTAATAAACCCTTGTACCAATCATTTGTTTGTTTATTCAGTAGATGCATATCGTTTAGAACGCCGGAAATACGTATTGACTGCCGTTTGATCTCTGCTTTATTCATTTCACTGAGAGCGGAATCCGAAGCCGACTTCAGTTCAGTGAATTTGGACTCTATGGAAGACAGGGTCTCCTTTTGATCTTTAACGGAAATGAGTTTCTTCAACTCAGTGATTTGAGCCGTTGTTTCATTCAATAAACTTTCGACCATTTGCTTATTTTCTTCCGTCGAATTGACCGAGTAGTTCGATAGGGCTTGTTTCGTAACGATGAGATCCCCTCGTAATGTTTCCGTTTCGAGCAGTACCTGCACATCTTCCTTTGCAGAATTCTGGAGGGAAATCAATTGAGAAACGATGTAGCCGATAATGATGGTTGAAAGGACAAGGGGAATCAGCCCCAAGATCAATAAACGTTTTTTTAGTGGCATGACTTTTCTCCTTAGATGAATTTATGGCAATTTGACCGAGATATCTCCCGAGATGATTTTGTTTTTAGCGTCTTCCAGTTTTTTTGTTTCCTCCGGAGACAGACTGGTGACACGAATCGGGGCAAGGCCGACACCGTCTTCTTTAAGACCAAGTTCATAAGCGTGCTGAGAGATTTTTCCGTCGGTGATAAGTTCGTTTGTAATATTAAAAACAGCGTTGTCTACTTTTTTGACCATGGAAGTGACAACCGATTTTTCGGCAATGAAATATTGATCCGAGTCGACTCCTCCAGAAAGATGGCCAGCTTTTTGAGCAGCCTGGATGGCCCCGACCCCTGTAAATCCGGCAGCAGGGTAAATAAAGTCCGCGCCCTGTTTCATTTGTTTCTCTGCAATCTGCCTGCCCAGTTCTGCGTCACCGAAGTTATTGGCATTGTCCTTTAACACTTTAATAGAAGGATTGATATACTTCGCTCCTTGTATATAGCCTTGTTCAAAGCGCGCGATGACCGGTACATCGGCTCCGCTGATGAATCCGATCGTTCCTGTCTTGGTTTTCATGGCGGCAACCATACCGAGAAGGAAACTTCCTTCATGCTCCTTAAACGTAATCGACGTTATATTATCCATTTCTGAAAAACCGTCAATCAATAGGAATTGTTGATCGGGATTTTCTGCTGCAACCTTTTCAAGGGCATCCTGAATCGAAAAACCAAGACCAATCACAAGTTCATGATCCTGTTTAACCAGTTCCTGGAGGGCCCCTTCAAAATTCCCGTCCGGAGCTTCTCTATAATCGAATAAAATACCTAATTCGTCACGGGCACGTTCAAGACCCCTGAAGGCAGAATCATTAAATGATCCATCTCCAAGACCTGTGTCCGAGAGCAGGATTCCGATGCTATGCTGTTTCTCTGTGCTGGTTTCTTCCGTCATAGCCGTAGAACACCCTGCCACTATAAGCAAGACAAGAAGAAACATACTGACTATATTCTTCAAACCGTAACCTCCAAATATGGTAATAATAAGACATCCTACATGTCCGTACCTCTGTATTATCGGAGGGACGGACCTATTTTGAAGGGGAGTTGGGGAAAAAAGTAGGGGAAGGGAGCGGGAAAGGTCATTGTCTGGTTGCGGCCGGGTAAAAATAGTAGGGTTTGCAGTTGGTTTCGTACAAGAATAGGTGGGGGGGCCTGCGGGAAGGGATGACGGCGAAGATCGGATTTTATAGGAGAACGCTGCCTTTGCCAAATAAAAAAAGAGATGCTCTATAACAAGCATCTCCATCTATCTAATACGCTTTACGGAAAAATTCCGCCAGCTCTTCACTATGTTTTTTGCGTGCTTTACGGTGTTCGGCACGATTTTGGGCTGTTTCGTTCAGCCATTTCTCTTCTTCCGTTTCCGGCACGACTTCGGGGATGATCGCCGGCTTATTTCCTTCCAGGGCTACAAACGTCAAGAAGGAAATGGCAGCCACATTGGTTTCTCCTGTGAGAAGGACTTCAGAGGTCACTTTCACACAAACTTCCATGGAGCTGCGCCCGGTGTAGGTGACGATCGCTTCCAATGTAACAGCGTCGCCTACTTTTATGGGCTGAAGAAAGTCGACGGAATCCGTGGAGGCCGTTACGACGGGCTTACGGGCGTGACGGGTGGCGGCAATGGAAGCCACGTCGTCTATATAGGCCATCAGTTTTCCACCAAACAGCGTACCGTGATGGTTCGTGTCAGGTGGAAGAACATGGGTCGTTTTACTTGTTTTCGTTTCTTTCATGGTCTTTTTTTCTCTCAATGGTTTCACCTTCCGTTGTCAATGTGAAAAAAGATTACTACCTTATACTATTCACTAAATGGCTCGGGAAGAAACATAAAACACGCAAAAAATTATAGAAATATACTAATGATGATGGCAGTGATGAAGCTTGCCAGGGTCCCTGCAAGGATGGCTTTCAAGCTTAACTTGGATACCATCGGCCGTTGCGTAGGTTCCAATGAACCAAGTCCGACGATCAGCTGTCCGATGGAAGACAGGTTGGCGAAATTACATAGAGCGACTGAAAGGATCGCCACGGTCTTTGGTGAAAGCTCGCTCATCATTCCTGAAAGTTCTTTGTATGCGACAAACTCGTTCACAGAAAGCTTCGTTCCGATGATGGACGCGGCACGAAAAGCTTCATCCATCGGGATGCCTACGAGTAATGCAAGTGGATAGAATACATAACCGAATACTGTTGAAAGGCTCATATCGACAAGTCCCAATAATCCATTTACGGCGGCAAGGATCCCGATGAAAGCAATCAGTAATCCACCAATGTTAATCGCTAATTGAGTTCCGCTCAGTGCGCCTTCGGAGATTGCTTCAAATACATTCGTATGAGTGGTCTTCCCTAATGAAATGTCTCCATTTGTTTGTGATTCTTCCGTTTCCGGCTCGATGATCTTCGAGATGACAAGGGATACAATGGGAACACTGAATACAGATAAAAGGAGGAATTTCATATCGATCCCCATCAACGAGTATCCAATCAGGATGGCACCGCTGGCTGAAGCCGTTCCCCCGACCATGACGGCAAAAAGCTCGGAGCGAGTCAACTTTACTAAATAAGGCTTGATCAACAGGGGAGCTTCTGCCAATCCAAGAAACGAATTCCCGATTGCATTAAACGATTCCACCTTTGTCGTACCCAGGATTTTTCCGAGTCCAATTCCGATATATTTTACGAAAAACGGGATGATCCGTAAGTAGTAGAGAGCTGAAATCAGGGCTGAAATAAAGATGATCGCACCTAACACATTGATGGCGAAAACGAAGGAGATGTTCGTCCCTTTTTCAAAGAATCCTCCGAACACAAACATGATTCCTTCATTGCTGTAATCGATGACCTTCTGAACACCGAGGGCGGCTTTCTTCAAAACCGTTTGTCCAAATGGGACCTTTAAAACAAAAAGAACAAGCAAAAATTCAAGGCAGATGCCGATGATGATCGTCCGCCATTGGATGGCTGAGCGGTTGCTGCTCAGGAGCCACGCCAGAAATAAAACGCCAAGTAACGATAAGATGCCATATACTAAACTCACAATATCAATCCTCCAAATAGTTTCTTCATCGAATGCTGATGTCGTATGATGTCAGACTTCTTAAAAAGAACAAATAAAAAAGTGCATGAAGACTTTCTCTACTAAAATAGGGAAAGCCTCCACACACTTATAGACAGCATATAGAATAGACTTTCCTTATAGTCCGGCACTTTACGGCTGCCAGGTAGAGACTTATGGTCCATATCACCATAGATATATAAGGAATTCGTATGAAGTTATGTTTAAAATATGTTCTTTACTTTATCACAGGATGAAAGCCCTCCACAACCGTTTTTTCAAAAAGAATCCGATGGAAAAACGTGGTGGTTCCATATGACTATTTTTAACAAAATTCCAAACATAATAGTTTACTAGTATAATTTTCGGGGAACTTCTCAAACACATGTAATAAATTTGAAGGGAAGAGGATCGATGTTTGAGAATGGTTTGCTTTTTACAGTCTTATCCTGTGTCTTTTTTATGGGATTGGTTGCGTGGGTTTCATACATAAAAACAAAGGGATCTTTGAATGATTCCACTGGTTATTTTCTGGCAGGGAGGGGGCTTACGGGAACGTTCATTGCCGGTTCGCTTCTACTCACCAATTTATCTGCTGAGCAATTGGTGGGTTTGAACGGGCAGGCGTTCCGTGCGAACCTGTCGAACATGGCATGGGAAGTGACGGCGGCATTTGCCATCATCATCATGGCCCTGTATTTGCTCCCGAAATATTTGGGGAGGAGCTTCACCACATTACCTGAGTTCCTGAACCAACGATATGATAAGGGCGTTCGTCAGTACACGACCATTCTCTTTATGCTTGGCTATGTGTTTGTGACAATACCTTCGATGCTCTATTCAGGGGCACTTGCTGTCTTGAAATTATTCGATGTCCCCGAACTGCTTGGGATTTCCTATACTCAATCGATTTGGCTGATTGTTTGGACGATCGGGATCATCGGCAGTATCTATGCCATTTTCGGCGGACTGAAGGCTGTGGCCATCTCTGATACGTTGAATGGTGTAGGGTTGCTGATCATCGGGATTCTCGTACCGATACTAGGTTTCTATGCCCTGGGAGAAGGAAACATCCTTTCAGGAGTGAAGGAAATTGCGACGAAGAATCCTGAGAAGCTGAATTCTATCGGATCCGCATCGGATTCCGTCCCGTTTTCTACCATCTTTACCGGTCTGCTTTTTGCAAATCTATTCTATTGGGCTTCCAATCAGTATGTCATTCAGCGTACCCTTGGAGCGAAGAACTTAGCGGAAGGACAGAAGGGTGTCATCATTTCAGGTTTCTATAAACTACTCGTTCCCTTTATGATGATGCTTCCCGGAGTCATTGCATTCCATCTGTATGGTGACTCTTTGAAAAGTGTCGACTTGGCATACCCAGCATTGATCAATGCCGTACTGCCATCGTATTTAACAGGGTTCTTCCTGGCTGTGTTGCTTGGAGCCGTGTTAAGCTCCTTTAATTCATTGCTGAACAGTGCAGCGACGCTTTTTGCACTTGATATATACAAGCCTCAGTTCAATCCGGATGTGAGCGATCAGAAATTGATTACGATCAGTAAATGGTTCGGAGCGCTGCTGGCCGTAGTATCCATGTGTGTGTCCCCGTTACTGATCAATGCGACGGACGGATTATGGGACTTGATCAGAAGATTCACGGGATTCTTTAATATCCCGATCATCGTGGTTTTACTTGTCGGGGTGTTTTCAAAACGGATACCGGCAGTGGCTGCGAAAACGGTCATCATCCTTCATGTCATCACGTATTATATGCTCGTGTGGGGGACGGGACATCTATTCGGCTTCACAATCGATATCAACTTCATTCACATCTATGGGATTCTCTTTGTAGCAGAAGTGGCCCTGATGCTTGTGATCGGCTGGTGGAAACCGATGAAGAAGCCGTACGAATATCGTTATAATCCAAAAGTGGACATGATGCCATGGAAATACAGTATTCCATTATCCATCGTCCTGATGGCCTCGGTCGTACTGACGTATTTCATCTTCTCACCGATCGGTCTTGCATATGAATCAGCGGTCATTTCACCTTATTTCTGGCCTGCCACCGGAGGACTGTTCCTCCTGACAGCAGGACTCATCGTCTGGTCGCTGAAAAGCTGGAACCAAAAATACAGAAACTATCTACTCAAAAACAAAACATACAAACTGAACCGGACAAAAAAATACACCATCCAACCAAACCTGAACCCAATCTACTCAACCAAATTGCTGAAATAAAAATAGGGACGGACCTTCATTCCTATGACCTGGTCATAGGAATCGAGGTCCGTCCCTCTTATTTTTATTTTGTACGTTCTAATAGGTTAGCCAGGACGTGTTTTTTGTAGGATTCTACTTTGCGTTCTTCATAGCGGCGTACCCCCGCTTTTTTTAGTTCTTCTACGTACCAGCCTTTGCTTCCGATATGCATTGAAATCAACATCCTTTCTTTGCGTAGTATTGATTGGAATCTCCGACTAACTCTCGAAAGAGCTACGTTAAGATTGCTTACGGTTGTACATTGTAACATCTCATTTTTTATGAAAAAAGGGGGTAAACGGAATTTTTCGGATTCATCCTTTTCTGATAATTTTTCAGGAGAAAATTAATTTTTTTTATAAAAAAGTGATCCAAATATGAACCGGCTTCGTTAGCTTAGTGAAAATCGGATACAGCAGGGTTTTTTATTGTGATGATCGCAAATTGTACCTGGTACAATGAATGCTTTTTGTACCATGTACAACAGATACAGCACCATCCTAAAAAACAATTCAGCATCCGTTATTTGAATCGGAAGGAGGTGACAAGACGCAGTGCAAAAACGCCTCATTCAGGCTTTGCTTTTTCTTGGAGTCATCAGTATTCCAACCTTTGCTTCAGCAGAGGGCGGACTTCTCTCCAACGTGACGAATGAAGTCAATGCTGTCACGGACAGCGCGACAACGACCGTGAATGAAGCCGTGTCCGCTCCTGACGAGGAGAAGGACAAACCTTCTACGGATGATCAGCAGTCGAAAGGAAATATTCTTTCCAATACGGTTGATTCGGTGACAGACACGGTCGATGAGACGACAGAATCGGTAACAGGTACAGTAAACGCTGTAACGAAGACCGTCGGGAACACAGCGGACAAAACCGTTGAACAAGCGACAAAACCAGTTACAGATATCGCAGGGGACTCAGCGGCTCCTGTAACGGAAACGGTGAACAACACCACCAAGGCCGTTACCAAAACCATTGAAAAAACAACGAAATCTGTAAACGGAACGGTGGATTCGACGACGAAGACGGTCACGAGCACCGTGGAAGAAACAACGAAATCTGTGACGGAATCATTGTCAGACGATGAACCTCTGCTGGAAGTGGATCTGTCGGATGAACCCGAAGTGAAAGTGAATACAGGGGTCGCCGATGTGGAAGTTTCCAAAGATCCACAGGTGAAAGTGGATACCGGAGTAGTCGACGCCGATGTTTCAAAGGAACCAGCTGTCAAAGTGGACGTTGAAACAGAAGTGCCCGACGAGCCTGTGGTCAACACAGAGGATAAAGATCGTGACGTCGAAGTGGAGAAAGAAAATGTTCGAAAGGAACCGGTCAAACAAGACGTTCCCGTCGAACCAGAGATGAGCTCCACTAAAATAAGCAAAGCCAAAAGACTAAGTGAAACCATACTTACAAAACCGGTTGAAGTAGAGGAAAAGGGTTCAGTTACGATGGAAGAACCTAAAAGTCAGAATGAACAACAACCTTTTCCGCCACGTAAAAAGATGGAACCGGTCCTGACGACGACTACGATGAATTCAACAAGTCAGTCATCCAGTACAAGTGGAATGAGCGCTCAGGTAACAGGATCATCTTCTTTATGGGGTGTGTCGGAGCAATATGCAACGGCGGTCAACTTCCAAAAAGCCAATTTGTACGAGAAAAAGAATCTCTACTATGATCAGTGGTTAAACGCACCACCGTCCCAACCACCTCAAGATTCTCTTCTTTTCAAAAGTATATAAACTAAAAACTTTTAAAAGGAGAGAAAAATAAAATGAGAAAAAGCATATTTAGAACATTGGTTATGACAGGTGGATTAGCAGCAAGTCTTGCAATCGGAGGTCACACAAGCTTAGCGGCAGGGAATGATTCACTGCTGAACAGCGATGATGGATTATTGGAAAACGTCAACATCCTTGATTCGGAAGACGGTTTATTGAATGGATTGAACATCGGTGGATCAGACAACGAAGAATCAAATGCGGATACAAATGCTGATGCGGATGCAAACATCGTAAACGAGACGGCTGTAGACGAAGAAAATGATTCTGTCATGACCAAGAACGGTGCAGAAGCAACTTCAGATGTAAACGCAGTGGTTGAAGGAGAAGACGAATCAGCAGAAGTGAATGCAGACACGGACGCAGCTGTCATGAATGAAACGACAGTGGAAGAAGATTCAGCGACTTCCAAAACAGAAGCGGGAGCATCCCAGGATGTAAACGCAGCGGTTGAAGGAGAAGACGAATCGGCGGAAGTGAATGCTGATACAGACGCAGCTGTCATGAACGAAACAATGGTAGAAGAAGATTCAGCGACTTCCAAAACAGAAGCAGGAGTATCCCAGGATGTAAACGCAGCGGTTGAAGGAGAAGACGAATCAGCCGAAGTGAATGCTGATACAGACGCAGCTGTCATGAACGAAACAATGGTAGAAGAAGATTCAGCGACTTCCAAAACAGAAGCAGGAGCATCCCAGGATGTAAACGCGGCAGTTGAAGGAGAAGACGGTTCAGCATCAATAGACGCTATGACCGATGCGGGAATCATGAACGAAACCATGTACAATGAAGAAGATGATTCTTATGCTTCTACTACTTCCGGGAACCTTACGTCTGGTCTGAATGCTTCGGCATCTGATGAAGAGAATGAAGTGAGTGCTGATGCGATGACTGATTCCGATGTATGGGTGATGACAGAAGGCAGTGAAGAAAATGATTCTTCTAAAACGTCCATCGGTACTGAATCTGCAAATGGTGTAGTACTTGGAACAATGGACAAAGAAGATGGAGATTCTTCTCAAGTAAAAGCGATGAACGATACTTCTGTTATGACGACTGTTGAAAACAGTGACGACTATTCCAAGTTCGAAGCAAATGCAGCGAACAACCTTATGCTTGGTGCTATGTCAAACGATGAAGACAATGAATCTGCAGCGACTGTCATGAACGCAGTAAATGCGGGACTATGGGCTGAATCAATGGATTCTGAAGAAGAAGAGTATAAGAGTGCAGGATTAAATGCAGGTACGGATACTGCTCTTGGATTCTTATCTTCTGACGAGGACAACGAATCTTCTCTTCTATCAAACCTTGGTGTAAATGCAGATGCAAGCTACACACAATGGGAAAATGAAGAGTCTTCAGATTCAGAGTTCAACCTTGGTCTTTCAACAGATCTTGGTCTAAATACAATGCTACAGTCTGATGATGAAGGAATTGATCTAGGACTGTAATAGAAAAGAAAGGAATGATCCATCGCGGATCATTCCTTTTTTAATGTACAGCTTTCTTCAGTTCCATCTCTTCTTTTTCAAAGCGCTCGAACATGATGAAGAAGAGTCCGGCACTCAAAAGAGCCAGGACGGAAAGGAGGATGAATGTCCAATCATACCCTACATATAAGGAAAGGGTAATGGATAGTGGCGCAATCGTCCTTGCAATCGTGAAGCGCAGGCTGGCTGCGGCAAAATACTGCCCTCGCATATGATCCGGTGCAAGCTTCGATACGAAGCTTTGCTGGATACCGGCCGTCATCAGTTCTGCGAACGTGAACACCGCCATGCTGATCACAAACATCCATACGGAACTCGTTTGACCAAACATGAAGATCGAAACCGCATAAATGAGAGAAGATAGAATGAACACATTTCGTTCACGGAATTTCGTGATCCATCGTGTAATGACCACTGTAAGAAGGGCCACCAGAAATCCATTTTCCGACAGGATCAAACCGAATACCTGCTCACTTACGAGTGTCAAGGACCAGTCCCCAAAGCTGAACAGTGTGGCTTTATCCATGACATCTTTTATATACACGGGAATCAAGAGGTCCAATTGCATGAACGTTTGACCTACCAGGACCCCGGCTAAAATAAACAATAAAAACGTTTTGTCTTTAAAAATAACGCTGTAATCCTTGAACTGATCTGTCAACACACTATGCCAGGCTTTCTTTTTCCCTTCTGTGACAAGAAGTTTATTCTTATCTGCCGGAGCCGTTTCCCTCGTCATTTTATATAAAAGAAGAGCTAAAAGCATGCAAATAAGAGCGGCTGCGATTAATAATTGAAAGCGATAGTGGACATAGAAAATGCCTCCTAATATTGGCCCGACGACGACGGCGATGTTAATGGACGTGTAAAAGACGGCAAATACGTGGCTCCGATCCTTCTCATCCACCACATCGGCAACCATGGCCTGACTTGCTGGCCAGTAAAAGGAACCGAAGACCCCGACCAAACTGAAACAGATAAACCCAATCATGGCAGAATCAAGCCAAGGTGAACTGGCAAGTCCAAAGATCAGAAAAGCAAAGCCTTGTCCAAAAGCCGAAATGACCATCATTCGTTTACGTCCGAATCGATCCGCGCAGTAGCCTCCCATCAGATTCGCGAGTACGGCAAATACCTGTGAAAGAACCAATAATAATCCTGCCGTCTGTTTTCCGAATGACTCTGTAAAATAGATCGTCAAAAACGGAAAGAACATCCAGAAAGTAATGTTAATCGCTGCTTCCCCAAACAGCCGGACCTTCAAGTTACGGTCCCAATCCCGAATTCTCACCTAAATCCCTCCCCTATGTAACTCTAGATGAACTAGATTATCATAGCCCGACAGGACAAATTAAACAAGACTGATTTACTGGAATTTTACAAAATATTTACTCATGCCAACGGTGTGGCTCGGGATACCCTTTTCCCCATTTGGAATACATTAGAAGTACTGAGGAAGAAAGGGTGGATGGTGGTGAGCGATAGACTAATTCTCATTACTGGGGTGTGGACCCAGGTCGTCGGAACAGTGATTGCTGCCATCGGTGAAACCATGATCATTCAGGAAGAGCGGTTGAATCTCCCGCCACTAGGATTTCGCTTGGTCTCCATCGGAAATGGTTTCGAGGCCACTGGGAATTCCCTGCAGGCGGTTGGGGCGGAAAAACTGTCCGATGGTTCCATAGGGGAAACGTACCGGATAGCCGGTGACTGGATCCAGGCCTCGGGGAACGTCACAAATGTATTTGGTGCAGAGCTTCAATTTTACGGTAAAGAGGTGGAGGGGTTGAAACTGGATATATTTGGGGACACCGTCCAGTCTGTCGGGGCAGGACTCGAAGCCTACGGGGCAACATTGAGTACGCGTGCCTACTCCGATCTCCTTGCTGCTGGAAATACGATTCAATCCCTGGGGGCCGCCCTTGAAGCAGTGGGGGAGACATTCATTTTAAAAGGAATGAGGGAACTAGGACTGCAGATCACCACTTTCGGAAGCTATGCCCAGGCAGCCGGTGCGACGATCGCTGCGATTGCGGTGACGAAACAGTATGGGTAGGGGGGATTTTTGATTCTGAGAGGAAGGTTTACCTTACAAACTGGTTATTTGGTAGTTTGACAAGGAGATAGAATGATCCATACTAGTCTGATAGAAGGAATTGCGTCATTATTGATGGTGATTGCGTTAAAATAAAATTTATTGCGTCGTTTTTTAAATATTTGCGTCAGAATATGGTTGGATTGCGTGTTTTTACAATTATATCCATTCGAGTGAGCGCTCAGTCAAACCAGCCCCATATCAAACCCCACCATCCCATCCAAAACAAAAACCCCCAAAAGACAGCCAAGCCGCCTCCCAGGGATTCATCCTACATACTGAACTTAAAACGCCCAACCGCCATCACGGAATACTGCTTCAGTCGAGCCGTCTTCTTTTACTCCATCGATGTTCATTTTGTCAGAACCGATCATGAAGTCAACGTGAGTGATGCTGTTGTTCAAGCCGTTTTTCTCAAGCTCTTCTTCGCTCATTTTCTTTCCGCCTTCGATACAGAATGCATAGGCATTCCCGATCGCAAGGTGATTTGATGCGTTCTCATCAAATAACGTGTTGTAGAATAACACGTTCGATTGAGAGATCGGCGATTGATGTGGAACAAGGGCGATTTCCCCAAGATAATGAGATCCTTCATCGGTATCGACGAGGCGCTTCAGGATCTCTTCGCCTTCTTCCGCCTTTACGTCCACGATGCGACCGTTTTCAAATGTAATCGTGAAGTTGTCGATCACGTTACCACCGTAGCTAAGGGGCTTCGTGCTTGATACCGTACCGTTTACACCGGTTTTAAGGGGAACCGTGAATACTTCTTCGGTCGGCATGTTCGCCATGAAAGTCGTACCTTCTTCGTTCACGCTTCCGGCCCCTACCCAAAGGTGACCTTTCGGGAGTTCGATGGTAAGGTCCGTCCCCGGTGCTGTGTAATGAAGCTTCTGGTAGTTCTTTTCGTTCAGGTATTCGACTTTTTCGTGAAGGTTTGCGTCGTGATCCTTCCATGCTTGTACAGGGTCAGCCTGGTCGGCACGGACCGCTTTGAAGATCGCGCCCCATAATAGGTCCACTTGTTCTTCTTCAGAAGCATCCGGGAATACTTTTGCAGCCCAGTCTTTCGATGGAGCGGCCAGGACACACCAGCTGACTTTGTCGGATTGGATGAACTGACGGTATTTGGACATGGCTTTACCGGCAACCTTCTGGAAGTTCGAAATGCGGTCCGGATTGACGCCTTTTAACAAATCAGGACTTGAAGAGACGATGCTCATGAAGGCAGCTCCGCCTTCAGCAAGCGTTTCGACTTCACGTGCTTTCCACTCAGGGAACTCCTGGAATGCTTCATCAGGGGCAAGGTCGTATTTCGTACGGTTGACGGTGTCATCGCTCCAGTTTACATATACATGCTTAGCTCCTACTTCATAGGCTTTCTTTACTACTAAGCGGACGAATTCTGCAGAGTCGATGGACGTGTTGATGACGAGGGTCTGACCCTTTTGAACATTCACTCCGACTTCGACTGCAAGATTTGCGTATTTCTCTAAATTTTGTTGGAAATTAGTCATATGTATTCTCCTTTTTTCAGAATGTTCTATTACATTCTTATTGTATCAGGGCCCACACCGTTTGCAAGTGTTTACACCTATCTTTGTATCCTATGTTAAAGAAGGGAAAAGTATTAATTCACGCCAAATTTGAACGTTGTATGGCATCGACTCAAGATTCATACCTGGATTCGGACAACTATACTATAATGATGGAAGCGTGTTTATAAAAAAGGGGGAAGACGACATGCCTTGGAATGTCCTATTATTACGAATGTCAGCGATTTATGGGTTTATCGGAGCGTTTCTCGGGTCTCATATGGCCGGGGCCGGATCGTATGCATTCAAGCCGATCCATGCCCATATCCTGGTGGTCGGTTGGTTGAGCTTATTTGCCTACTCTTCCTATTATCGATCCTATCAGGTACCGAAATCTTCTAAACTGGCATTTGCCCATGTGTGGACGGCGATCATCGGTTCGATCGGATTGACAGCCGGGATGTGGATGTACAATTTAAATCCATTCAATCTGCCGTCAGACTTTACGACCGTCTTTTATATTGTCGGGGGAAGTACGCTGTTACTCAGCTTTTTCCTGTTTCTATTGATGACATTCAAGTATAGCGAGAGTAAGAAGTAAGGCCGGTTCCGATTAAACCGTTCAGCTGCTGATTATGAAGGAATATTCAGCAGCTGAATAATGGCTTATTTTCAGCAGCTGAACAAAAAACTTCCCACCGCAAATCGGTGAGAAGCATTCTTCAAGTGGACGTTTCATCCGGTTTCTGCTCTTGAAAGAGAAACCGGTAGTCCATTGGGTTCTGGATGAGGTCGGACAGGGTGTAATCATCGAGGACAGAGAGATATGCGTTCAGTGCTTTACCAAGGACATGCTTCAAACCGCATACCGGTGTGATGATGCATGAGTTGTTTTCGGCATCGAAGCATTCAACAAGATGGAAATCCTCTTCCGTCGCACGGACAAGTTTGCCTATATTGATGTCTTCAGGTGACTGTGCAAGCCTGATTCCGCCGTTCCTGCCGCGGATCGTTTCGATCATCCCCATCTTTCCGAGTTCATACGTCACTTTCATCAGGTGATTCTTTGAGATGCTGTAGGCATCAGCGATTTCTTTTATATTAGAGAGTTCGTCCTTTGGTTTGGAAGCCAGGAAAATCAGGACCCTCAGTGAGTAGTCAGTGTATAAAGTTAGTCTCATGTATCTCACCTTTCCGTTCCACTATCCCCATTATACAAAAGGAAGCAAGTTTGTGTCTAAATGTGACTGTTTTGTTAAAGATGTATTTTATATATTGCTTTAATCAACGAGCAGGAGTAGGCTAAAGATGTATTCAAAATATATCTTTAGAGGTGACCAATATGCTATCTCAAAAAACCATTGAAATCGTGAAATCCACTGCACCTGTATTAGAAGTCAAAGGAACGGAAATTACATCTGTTTTTTATAAAAATTTATTTACCAATCATCCGGAATTACTAAATATTTTCAATCATGCCAATCAGAAAAAGGGCAGACAACAAACCGCCCTGGCCAATACCGTGTATGCTGCCGCCCAAAATATTGATAAGCTGGAAATGATCCTTCCTGTTGTAAAGCAAATCGCTCACAAGCATAGAAGTTTAGGAGTTAAGCCTGAGCATTATCCGATCGTTGGCGAGCATCTGCTTCAAGCCATCAAGCAGGTTCTTGGAGATGCTGCGACAGATGAGATCATCGAGGCATGGGGAGATGCATACGGTGTCATCGCCGGAGTATTCATCGATGTAGAAGAAGAAATGTATAAAGAAACTGAAAACAAGGATGCCGGCTACAGAGACTTTAAACCGTTCATCATTGCTGAAAAAGTAGTGGAAAGCGACGTCATCACTTCTTTTTATCTTCAACCGAAAGAAGGCGGCAGTGTCCCAACCTACATGCCGGGGCAATATTTATCAGTCAGAGTGACGATCCCTGGGGAAGAATTCACACATATTCGTCAGTACAGCTTATCAAGCGCGCCGATGGACCATCAATTCAGAATCTCTGTTAAAAGAGAAGCAGAGTGCGATCCACAAGGGAAGGTGTCCAACTTCTTACATGATCAAGCAGTCGTAGGAAGCGAGATTGAAGTCAGCGCGCCTGCCGGGGATTTCTATTTAGAGGACGGGGACTCACCTGTTGCGTTTATAAGCGGAGGCGTTGGGATCACACCTATGATGAGCATGCTCGAACAAGTGGCCAAATCCAGACCGGAACGAAAGACAGCATTTATCCATGCGAGCAGACATGAAGGCGTGCATGCCTTTAAAGGGGACGTCGAAAAGCTCATGACGGAACTTAAGAACGGGGAAGCGTGCTTTGTTTATGAAAATCCACGGGAAGAATCTACAGCCCACTTCACAGGCTATGTGAATAAAGAAATCCTGAAGCAGTACGTGGATGCTGGAACGGAATGCTATGTGTGTGGCCCCGCACCATTTATGAAAGCCGTCATCGGTACATTGAAGGAAATGGGCGTATCAAAGGTACGTTTCGAATTCTTCGGTCCGGCAATGGATTTAAGTAAGCAGGAAAGTGTGACGGTTTAACACTTTAAAAATAAAATCGCAGTTTTGAAAATAAAAGCTGCCGATTTGAAAATAAAATTAAAAAAATGAAAATAAATCCTCCTGATTTGAAAATAAATGGGTGTTCAGACGGATCAGCATCCAGATTCAGTTCATTTCGGTGAAGGAAAACAGAAAAACGCTAGGATTCCTAGCGTTTTTCGACTTTAGTAGCGATGTTCATCGTTATCTTCACGATTTTTAAACGCTTCCTGTGTCACGATCAATTCTTCATCGCCGACGGCATCCTCGGAATGTTTACTGGATGTACTATTTTGAGGGAAGTTCCCCGGGTGTCCCTTTTTCTTTGATTCGAATGATTTACCTCGTGCCATATGAGCCACTCCTTTTCGTTCGAGATACAGGTAGTTTTTCCAGGAGGACTGAAAATATGTGAAAGTGAATTGTCAGAAAACGGACGCATCTCCCATGTGCACCAACCCGTCCGTTTGGATATACTGATAGTAACAGGTGAGGAAATGCTTCTTTAGAATCAATCAATTCCTAAGGGGTGATGGCGTTGGATTTTTCATCAATTGTTTCGGAACAACGAATTAAGAAGGCGTATGAGGACGGGGAGTTCGAGAACCTTCCCGGCTATGGGAAACCGCTGAATCTCGACGATGACAGAGGGATCCCCCAAGAATTAAAGATGGCCCATCGGATCATGAAAAATGCAGGATTCACAACGGATGAAATGAATGTGAAAAAGGAAATGATGAGGATCGAAGACTTGATGAGAGCCTGTGAGAACGAAGAGGAAGAGCGGGAATTAAAGCAGAGTCTGAATGAGAAAATGCTGAAATACAACAGCATGCTTTCGAAGAAGAGAATCAAAACAAAAAACAAATAGTTCCTTGTTCAAAAATTATGAGCATAAGCTGGAAGGCAAACTGCTGAAATAAAGAAAACACCACTTTCATCACGGAAAGTGGTGTTTTCTTTATTTCGGTTCCCCGTCTTCTTTAAATAGGAAAAAGGAAATCACGCCGGATAGGAGGGTTCCTCCGAGGATCAACATGAATTTAGAACCAGATTCGATCTCGGAATAATATTTGCCGAGCATCCAATAACATGCAACGGCTACGAGTATCATGATGGGAATGATCATGGTGAATCGTTTTTTCAACAGTGCCACATCCTTTAAAGCTTCTCTTCTCAGTTTACCATAGATTATGCTTTGACACTGTTCTGAATACGGGCTGCACTTGTGGCAGTATCTTGAACATATTGCGCAATCGTCCGGTTGTCACCGTGAAGGGTTTCGATGGTGGCGCTGATTTCCTCGAGGCCCGCAGAAGTCTGCTGAATGACAGCCGCGAGTTCCTTCGTTGACAGCTCGGCTTCCTCTGTCTGTCCCCTTACGTCAGAAGCGGTGGTGGTGAGGCGCTGGAATTCATTTGACAAAGCGTCAAGCTTCTCACGCAATGATGTGAAATACGCTGTGACCTCACCGGTAGCCCCCACATTCTCATTAAGCTTCTCAGAGCTTAGATTCATGATTTCAACAGCAGAGGAGTTCACCGCATTGACGGAAGCGAGATTGTCATTGATGCGTGTCGCCGTATTCCGCGTGATTTCGGCCAATTTTCGTATTTCATCGGCTACGATGCTGAAGCCGCGTCCAGCTTCTCCTGCCCGTGCCGCCTCGATGGATGCATTCAAAGCGAGCAGATTGGTTTGGTCCGTGATATCCTGGATGCTGCCGATAAAGCTGTTGGTTTCTTCAATTTTGCTTGTGAGCTCTTTAAAGGTCTGGTGAAGACCTTCGATGATGTTTTTCAATTCGATCATGTTTTCCTGAAGATCCATGACCCGTTCGCTTCCAGACACGGCAATCGCATTCGCATCGGTTGAATGTGCGGTAAGGTCATCTGACAGCTTTGCGACTTCTTCCATCTTACCCATTGTCGTTTCTGTTACCAGGGCGATGTTATTGATCTGATCACTTTGAGTGACACTTCCCGCTGAAATTTCATTCACTGCCGTTTTCATTTCATCATGGGAGACGAGATGGGTCTGGACCTGTTCGTTGATTTGTTGGATGCTTCCTGAGATGGTCGCCAGTTCTTTTTGTAAGAAGTTTCGCTGATCTTCTTTTTTCCTGCTTTCATTTTCTGTTGTGTGGATAAATTCCTGGAGCTGCCTGAATTGCGTTCGGTTCAGTTGGATGACGACTGCAAGGACGATGCCTAACAACACATAACTCAGCAGAGAAGGGATAAATAATTCACTGAAAATGGGATCACCCTTTGGAGCAAGCCATCCATTCAGTAAGAGCATGGCAAGACCGGATGTGAAACCAATTCCGAAGATGACAGGATTAAAGTGAATGGCGCTGATCACAGCTAAAAATAATAGAATGACTAAATCGGGAGGATTCGATCCTTCAAGAAAAAGCCAGAATCCCATTATGATATAGGACGTAGGGATGGCGAAATAGACATAAAGATTCGGTTTTTTCAGGATGAATTGAAGCACAACAAAGTATCCGGCTAGAAACAGAATCTGTAATGCGAATACCGTTACGGTGATGGTGCCCGATTCATTAAGTATTGAATACGTGAGGGCGGCTGCAAGGCTGATTCCATAGGTTATCAGCAGCAGAAGATTCTTTCTTTTACTATCGACTTCTTTCAATTGCCTGGGGGTCATGACGTTTCTCTCCTTTTAATTAAATCCCGTATATTCCATATATCGACAAATGTAGATTGCTTCTTCATAACGTTTTACAGTAATTTTTACAAAATTTTGAATAAAACTATCGCTCAATAATCAGCAGCTTTATCCGATATTAGTAGTAGACTACGATGAGTAAGGTGGAGCGATCAGATGGATAAGACGTCTTTAATAGGAGTCATTTTAGGATTGATAGCGGTTGGGGTAGGGATGGTATTCAAAGGAGTGAGCCCGGTTGCCTTATTGAACCCTGCAGCCATTTTGATTATTTTACTGGGGACGGTGGCGGCAGTGACCATTGCATTCCCGACACACGAAATCAAAAAAGTACCGAAGCTCTTCGGCATATTGTTTAAAGAACAAAAATTGCAAGACCCGAAAGAAACGATTCAATTCTTCTCGCAAGTGGCAGATCTTGCACGGAAAGAAGGGCTGCTTGCACTGGAGGCCAAAACCCAAGAAGTGGACGATCCATTCCTCAGGGACGGACTTTCATTGGCGGTGGATGGACAGAGTGCCGATTACATAAGGGACGTGCTCCATGAAGAAATCGATGCCATGGAAGAGCGTCACAGTGCAGGGGCCCTCATCTTCACACAGGCAGGGACGTATGCGCCGACACTTGGGGTTCTCGGGGCCGTCATTGGGTTGATCGCAGCCCTCAGCCACATGGATAATACCGATGAGCTCGGCTATGCGATTTCTGCGGCCTTCGTTGCGACATTGCTTGGTATCTTCACGGGTTACGTGTTGTGGCATCCTTTTGCCAACAAGCTGAAACGGAAATCCAAGCGTGAAGTTCAAATGAAAATGATGATGGTGGAAGGCATTCTTTCCATCATTGAGGGAGAATCTCCCCGGGTGATTGAACAGAAGCTTGCATCTTATTTACCGGCAAGTGAGCGGATTTTGTTACTAAAGGGGGAAGAGGATGAGGCGGCGTAAGAAGAAACATGATGACGAACATATGGATGAATCATGGCTGATTCCATATGCTGACTTACTCACCCTGTTACTGGCCCTGTTTATCGTCTTGTACGCATCAAGCTCGGTGGACGCCCAGAAGTTCAAGGAACTGTCTCAGGTATTCAGTGAAATCTTCACCGGAGGCACGGGGATGATGGAATATCCAAGCCCTGTCGCCCCCCAGCAGTCCAGCGATCAAGAACAGAAGCAGGCTGCATCAGCCGGTATCGATAAGGAAAAAGAAAAGGAATTAAGTAAAGATGAGCTGGAGAAGCAGGCCTTTATGAAGGATCAGGAAGAGCTGAAGGAAATCCAGAATAAAATAAATGAATACATCAAAACGAATAATCTGGAGCTGCAATTCGTCACTAAGCTGACGGATGAAGGGCTCCTCCTCACGATACGCGACAATGTATTATTCGACTCGGGGTCTGCCACGGTCCAGGGCAGTGACCAGAATGTTGCCGAGGAATTATCCGGACTTCTCGAAATGAATCCGCCGCGAAACATCATCATCAGCGGTCATACAGATAATGTGCCCATCCGTAACGCGGAATTCGACTCCAACTGGGAACTCAGCGTCATGCGGGCCGTCAATTTCATGAAAATCATTTTGGCCAACCCGGCTCTTGATCCCCAATGGTTCAGTGCGAAAGGATTCGGTGAATTCGAACCGATCGCAGACAACGGAACAGCAGAGGGACGGGGACAGAACCGACGGGTGGAAGTGTTGATATTACCAAGGGTGACAGAATAAAAGAAGGGACCTGCAGCTGATGGATCGGCTGCAGGTTTTTTTTGACGTATTTCCGGGGAAATGGAGGGATCTTGTCGAAGGACGGAGAACTGCCGTCAATTATAAAAGGGTTGTTCAATCATGGTGATGGCCCCCCACAGTAAGCTTCTGCACCCATTTAGTAAGAATTCTCCTCAAAATGTTTTACAGCAACCAATTTAGGGAAAAGTCTGGAAAAGCATGTAGAAGTAGTGGCTGATTTTTCAGGATTCGGGGTCTGCGTCATTAAAACGATAGGCTTTATACATATGTAGGAAACAGCAATTCCCCCGCGTTTTATTCCAAACGTCAGCCACTGCCTCTATCAAAGGAGGATCACGATTGGATACGTTTTTTGACATCATAGGTAAAGTTTCGGCGTGGTTATGGGGTCCCCCATTGATCATTGTCCTGGGTGCAACTGGTTTGTACTTAACAATATTATTGAAATTTATACAATTTCGGTATCCTCTTTACATTTTTAAGCAAACGGTTGGAAGTGTGTTTAAGAAGCCGAAGGGAGAAGGGACGGTCACTCCCCTCCAGGCGCTGACGTCTGCCCTGTCGTCCACGATCGGGGCGGCGAATATCGTCGGTGTCCCGGCTGCGATCATGTTCGGTGGTCCCGGGGCCGTTTTCTGGATGTGGGTGATTGCCCTTATCGGAATGGCGCTTAAGTTTTCGGAGAGCGTGCTTGCGGTCCGCTATCGCGAGAAGAATGAAAAGGGAGAATTTGTCGGCGGTCCCATGTACTATATGACGAAAGGATTGAACATGAGGTGGCTTGGTGTCTGGTTCGCCTTTGCCCTTATGATCGAGCTGATCCCGAGCGTCATGGTACAAGGGAATGCCGTAGCTTCCACCGTAGAAGAAACGTTTAATGTAGATGGATTGATTACCGGTATCATCATTGCGCTTATCGTTGTGCTGATTGTATTCGGCGGCATTAAACGGATCGGTAAGGTGACGGAGATTTTCGTTCCGTTCATGGCCCTGATTTATGTCGGGAGCGCCTTGGTGATTTTGTTTATGAATATTGACGCAGTACCTGAATTCTTCAGTTTGGTTTTGTCACATGCCTTTCAACCTATGTCTGCAATGGGAGGTTTTGCCGGGGTAGCCATCGCGGAGACGATTCGCTGGGGATTTGCCCGGGGGTTATACTCCAATGAGGCAGGGCTCGGAACAGCACCGATTGCCCATGCAGCGGCGCAGACGGATCATCCTGTGCGACAGGGCCTTTGGGCGATCATTGGGATCGTGATCGATACGATCATTGTCTGTACAGCCACGGCTTTTGTCGTCTTATCATCAGGGGTGTGGACTGCAGAAAATGCCCTGGATGACCCTTCAGCCCTGACAACAGAGGCATTTACGAGCTATTTCGGAGAGTTTGGCGGGATCCTCGTCACGATTTCATTGATATTCTTCGTCTTGTCCACAATCATCGTCATTGTCTTTTATGGTGCAAAGCAGGCTGAATTCCTGTTCGGATGGAAGGCGGCTCAGGGGATCAAAGTGGTTTATACCGTTGCCATCGTCCTTGGATCTGTCGGAGCGGCCAAGGTCATCTGGCAATTCCTTGATTTAGCATTGGCAGCCATCTTGATTCCGAATATCATCGCGGTCCTTCTCCTAAGTAAAGAGGTTAAAAGACTCACCAATGAGTTCTTTACTTCCGAAGAGTACTATTTGAAGGACACAGGTAAAGTGAAAGAAAAGAAAATATCTTAAACTGTCAGACTTGTTTTTCCGAAGGGAAGAGCAAGTCTATTTTTTTATATAAGCTCTTTTCGCAAAGATTGTTGTTAACTAACTCTATACCTATAAAGTTGATTGTAGCGGAAGGTGCTCGACTCCGACGGGAATAGCGGGAAAGCCTGAAAAGCGGAGGTGGCTTGCTCAGCCCCGACAAGCATAAGCTAAATGGGCTAAGAAGGTGTTCTTTTTTCCTTCTTGGACCATTTAGCTTATGACCTCGAGGGGCTAGCCACCGTAGCTGGATCTTGAGACCCCACAGGGCAAAGCCCGAGGAGGCTCAACTCACGCCCCGCGGAAAGCGAGCACCTGCAGCGGAAATCAACCACCACTCGCTACCATAAATAGCAACAAAGGTTACGCAAAAAGTTTTTCTAATTTACGAACTTCCAACTTGTGTAAAATAAAACAAAAGTTTAGAATATTAACAAAAGTTACTTTTCTTTATAGGGGTGGGAGAAAGTGAACGAGAAAGAAAAGCTTTTATTGTCTTTCATAGAAGAAAATCCGTTTATGACACAGCAGGAATTATCTGAGCGAAGTGGGATTTCGCGATCGGCCGTAGCCGGTTATATTTCCAATCTGGTCAGACAAGGGAAGATTTTAGGACGTGCGTATGTGATACCAAAAAGGAACGGGGTCACCTGTATAGGAGGCGCCAATATCGACCGAAAGATGCAGCTGCTGGGTGAGATGATCCCGGAGACATCCAATCCAGCGAGATCGGAACAGACGAGTGGCGGTGTGGCGAGAAATGTTGCCGAGAATCTTGGGAGACTCGGAAAGACTACTAATCTCATCACCGTCGTGGGGGAGGATACAGAAGGCAGCTGGCTCATGGATCAGACGAAAACCTTCGCTGACGTGTCCGGGTCCCAGAGGCTTGTAAATGAAAGCACGGGAGCTTATTCTGCCGTATTGGACGAAAAGGGTGAACTGTTATTTGCCTTGGCTGATATGAACATTTATGAAAGCGTTGACATTGATTTTATAGAAAGGCGGTGGGGCTTGATTGCATCTTCAGAAATGGTGCTGCTCGATACCAATTTTCCGGAAAATGTGTTGGAGTACATCATCCGAAGGTGTCAATCTGAAGGGGTTCCCTTGGCGGTTATACCGGTGTCGGCTACTAAGGTGAAGAAACTCCCTCCATCATTGGAAGGGGTGTCATGGTTCATTTGCAATAAAGGCGAAGCAGAGATGTACCTGGATATGACGATTGAAACGGAGGGTGATTATTTTAAAGCGGCGAAGGACCTGACGATGAGAGGCGCAGAGCGTGCTGTCATTACCCGGGGGGATCAGGGCCTGATTTATTACACTACATACAAAGAAGCAACGGCCATCCTGCCCCCAAAGGTTGAAGTACAGGATGTGACGGGGGCGGGTGATGCCCTCGTAGCCGGCATATTATTTGGCTATTTAAAGGGATCAGATACGGACGGGGCGTGCAGGATCGGTGTGATTTGTTCGTCGATCACCCTTCAGTCGAGGCATACGGTGGCACCGACTCTTAACGAAAGTAAGCTGCAACAGGAGTTCAGTCTCTATTATTAAGGGGGAAATGGTTGTGAACATGCATTCATATGTGGAATACTCAGAGGAAGTCAAAGAAGCGAAAAGGAAGGGCATGGCGATCGTCGCATTGGAGTCAACGATCATCTCTCACGGCATGCCATATCCGCAAAATGTGAAGACGGCAAGGGAAGTTGAAGACATCATTCGATCAAAAGGCGCGGTACCGGCAACGATCGCGATTTTGAATGGAAAGATTAAAATCGGATTATCCCAGGAAGAGCTTGAATATTTAGGGCAGGCAAGGGACGTGATCAAGGCGAGCCGTCGTGATATCCCTTATATCCTCGCCGCTGGTAAAGACGGGGCGACGACGGTAGCAGCAACGATGATTTGTGCAGAGCTTGCCCATATCCCGGTATTTGTGACGGGGGGGATCGGAGGGGTGCACAGGAACGCGGAAGTGACGATGGATATTTCTGCGGATCTTGAGGAACTCGCCGTATCGAATGTGGCTGTCGTATGTGCCGGGGCCAAGTCCATATTGGATATCGGCCTGACCCTCGAATATCTGGAAACAAAGGGAGTACCCGTTTTAGGATATCGAACCGACTCATTGCCGGCATTTTATACAAGAAGCAGCCCTTATTCCGTGAATTATAAGGTGGAAACAGCAGAGGAGACTGCCGGTATATTGAAAGCGAAATGGGAACTTGGACTGCAGGGCGGAGTGGTGGTAGCCAATCCCATTCCGGAAGAGGATGCCATGGACGAGCAGGAGATGGATCGTATCATTGAAACGGCGTTAAAAGAAGCGGATTCAGAAGGGATCAAAGGCAAGGAAGCCACTCCCTTTTTGCTCGGGAAAGTGAAGGAGCTGACGAATGGCAGGAGCCTTACGGCGAATATCGCCCTCGTGAAGCATAATGCTCATATCGGGGCAGAAATTGCCGTTCGATACGCCGAACTTGTCCGGATCGAAGCAATGTAAATTTAGATGACAGGAAGGAACCCGGGCAGAAAGGTGGGCCCGGGTTTTTCGTGTGAATTGACATTCGTCGTTTATATGTTGGAAAAGGTAGGGTAAAATGGGAGTAATAACGTTACGATAAAGGAAGGTACTATGGCTCAAATGCACCCTAATCATGCATTGAATGTAGATTCAATTCCAGCCCCGGCAGCAATAATCGATGTGATACAACCATCTTTTATAGAACAAAATGAAGAATGGAAGGGAATCACCCTCAAGGAAGACAATCTTCTCCTGAAAATTCTTGAGGATGACGATTATTCCATTCGCTTGCATCATCAATACTACGGATTCAAACGAAAACGGATTGATGAGTCCAAAGAATTGGTCATGATGATCCCTGTGGGGTCCGGCGTTCCACGGGATGGTTCCAATCATTCCCATTCGGCGATTTATGAAGCCCTTATCCACAACACGCCTACGTGTGTATGTATCATTGATAAAAACGGAAACGTGATGGAAATGAATCAGTCTTTCCAGGAGCTGTTTCAGATTTCTGATGCCATTCTCGGGGAGCCCCTCTGTCAGCAGCCCCCACTGCAGAATCAACCCTTTCAATCCATTGTGAAGAATGGGTTGAAAGGCTTGAATATGACAGGGGAAGAAGTAACTTTCGATATGGGGTCGCATTGGAAAATCACCTGCAACATCACCATTTCCCCAGCCAATTATAAGAGTGACGGAACGGTGTATAGTGTGGGGATCATCCTTCACGACATCACAGAAAAGAAAAAGTATGAAAATGAATTGATGTCCTTAAAGTTGGAACTTGAAAATACCCTCCGCCTTCAAAAGACGATCACGTACAAGATAAAGAAAAGCGATCAGGATTTTGTCATTGAAATGGCAGCGGGGGAACTATTGAATAAGCTGAACCTGACTCCTTCTAAAGTGATCGGTAAAACGATACAGGAAGTGTTTGATTCCCACCATTTGGGGAAGATCCAGCCGAAATTAAAGCGGATATGGGAAACCGGAGAAGAGCTGACCTATGAAGACGAATACAAGAAATTGGAGTATTTGGCTTCCATCGTCCCGGTCGTTCAAAAAGGCGCCGTGGTGGAAATCATCGTGTCCATATCGGACATTTCCCTGATCAAGGATATTCAGAGAAAGCTGATCGAAAGCGAACAGAAGTATAAATCAATCGTTAAATACAGTCCAGACAATATCTATATGGTCGATACAAACGGAATCATTCAAGAAGTGAATCCCGCGGTGAAAACCCAGTGGGACCACATATCGCCGCATATGATCGGAAGCCACTTCAGTGAGTTCATAGCGGAGGGCAGTAAGGAAACGGCCATCAAGAAATTTGAAGTCGCTCTTAAAGGAGAAGCGTCAAGATTTGTGACCACCTTCGAAAATGGAGAAGGTGGTAAAAGCCATGTAGCCGTCACCAACATCCCGATCCGTGTCAAGAATAAGGTGATCGGGATATACGGATTCGGACAGGACATCACGGAAAAACTGCAGATGGAAGAAGAACTTAAAGAAGCGAAAGAGCTGCTTGAAGCCTATTTTGAGCATGCAGGAGACGGGATCGCCCTTCTGGATCCGGAAGGAAAGGTCTTAAAAGTAAACCAACAGTTTGAATCGATGTTCGGGTGGACGAAGGATGAAATCACAGGAAGGGAAATCACCTTTCTCCATCAGGAAGATCAGGTCGGTCAGTTCAAACAGAACCTGGCAACGGTGATGGCCGGGAAACGGATCAAAGACTATGAAACCGTCCGGTACCGGAAAGACGGTTCACCGGTCGAGATTGCGTTTAATATGAATCCGATTTTGAATGATGGTGGGCGTTTGATCGGTATTTCTGCCATTATACGTGATTTATCCGAGAAGAAGCTCAACGAAGACCTGCTGAAGAAGTCAGAGCAGCTGGCGATGATCGGGCAGCTTGCAGCGGGCGTTGCTCACGAAATCAGGAATCCACTGACGACACTGAAAGGATTCCTCCAGCTCATGAAGGAAAATGCCGAGGATGACTTTTATTTTGGGGTCATCCAGGGTGAACTTGACCGGATCGAAATCATCACCAATGAGTTTCTGGCACTGGCTAAACCAAGGGCCGTCAAGTTTTCCCTTACATCCCTGACGACCCTTCTCACAAGCTCGGTTGAATTCATCAAGATGGAATGCCTGAAGCAGGGGGTCGATGTGAGGTTCTCTGTGGAAGAGGTCGAAATCTACTGTGATTCCCATCAAATGAAACAAGTCATCTTGAATGTGATGAAAAATGCCCTGGAAGCCATGCCTGCAGGCGGACTCCTCAATGTTCAGCTGGAAAAGGTGGATGGTCATGGGAAAATCTCGATTCAAGACAACGGGAGCGGGATCCCTCCTGAGCGCATGAAGCATCTTGGTGAACCATTTTACAGCACGAAAGAAAAAGGGACGGGGCTCGGACTGATGATCTGTCAGAAAATCATCAAGGAGCACCACGGCTCACTATCGATTCAAAGCAACGTCAGCGAAGGGACCACCGTCACGGTCCTTCTGCCGATTGCCAACGATCATTAGAAAGTACTCCACGACGAGAGATGAATCTTGTCGTGGTTTTTTTTGTTTACACGGGTATTGTCGATTTTTCAAGGGGAAATAATCCGACAAATAGTGAAAAAGACCTTGGAAGGGAGTGAGTGGGAATGCTGATATTTTCCCGGGAAATAGCGTCTTCTGCAAATTTCTTCGTGAAAGTTCTCCTGTAAGGAACTTGTCAACTCTTGGCGAGAGCACACCGGCAAGTTTCAACATCCTGGAAATAGGATAAATGAATGGAAAGAGGTGAAGAGAGATGAAGACGAACGTCTTTATAAGCGGTGGAGGCATTGGCGGCCTGACACTCGGGCTGAAACTTGCCCAGTGTAACATCGATGTAACCGTCGTAGAGCGGTTGCCGGGGCCGGGTTCCGTCTACAAGGGGGAGCTTCTCCAGCCGAAAAGCCTGGAAATATTTGATTCCCTGGGAGTCATAGACGATGTCTTCCAAAACGGACACAGCATTTCCGATCTGGAACTGATTGAATTGAAACGGGCCAAATCGAAGGCTGAACATTCAACCATGAGCTACTCCATCCTTCCCACCCCGTATCCATTTTCCCTCATGATCCATCATGAAACGCTAAAGGACATCCTGCGACAAAAAGGGGAAGCATATCCATCCTTTCATTATCGGGCGAATACCGTCTGTAAAAAAATAAATGGTCATACCGTGATCGTCGAGGATCGGGAAACGAAGGACGAAACTGAGATTCATAGTGACTTCATCATAGGCGCAGAGGGAAGGAGCTCAGTCACCCGTGACTATATGGAAGTGGATGTGAAGGAGAAAAAGTATAATCATCATTTCCTTACGGTCACATTCCCCCGGCCAAAGGAAATGGTGAAGGGGCGCATCATTTCTACATATCAATCATTTTTAGGCTTATTTCCGCTCCCTGACAATGAAGTGAGGTCGGTTTATCTTATCCCGGCAGGTGAATACAAAACCCTCCGAAAAAAACCGATTTCAGAGTTTCATAAACTCTATATCGAGATGTGCCCGGATCTTGACGGGTATGTGGACCAGATAGACGATTGGAAGAAAATCCAGCTCATGGTCCCGTTGAAATATCATGCTGAGACCTATGTGAAGGATCATTTCGCCCTTATCGGAGATGCGGTCCATACGGTTCATCCCATGGCGGGGGAAGGGATGAATATGGCGATTCAGGATGGCAGCATCCTCGGTGAGCTATTATGTGACATGTATAAAGAGGGAAAATTAGATCCAGCCAACTTGGAATGGTATCCAAAGGTGAGAAAGAAGAGGGTCGCCCACCAAATGCACCTCAGTCACTTATCGGCCCTCGTCTATTCCTATCCTTACCGACCCGTCGGCTGGCTCCGGAATAAAAGCCTGCAGAGGATGGAAAGGGACTCGATTTCCCATTACAAACAGATGTTGAACATCTCAGGCCTCGGCATGTGGAGGGAAACCCTTTATGACCGGATGATCCAGGGGGGCATGCTCCCGATCAGACATGATTCATTAACAGAAGAAGAAAAATCAGCGACTACATTTACAGAAAATCAGGACTATCCCTGGAAAGGAAAGGAGGCACTACAATGATTGGAGAAATGGTAAAGGTATGGCGGGCACGTACCTGGATGAAAAAGAATGTTCCTTTCCTATACAGCTGGCACGCCTATGTCGGATATGAAATGGACCTGTTCGATCAATTTACAAAGCCTGCTTCCATTCAGGAAGTGGCGCTCTCTCAAAATATCGAAATGGATCTCCTTGAACAATGGGTGGAAGTGGGAATCACCATCAAACATCTGAAACGGGTGGAGGACGAGAAAGTCACGACAAGAAACAGATGGAAGCTCCCGACATCCAAAAAAGACCCCCACTCATCAGGGATCCTGCTGAAAGAAATGATGGAACTGCATATCCCGGCACTGTTATCGTACCCTCAGCTCCTTCGGAATCAGACGAAACAGCACTTCAATTCGGATGTCCACGGCTCCACCGTAGCGAAAACGTCGGTTCTACTGGAACGGTTTGCATTTCCAAAGGTGCAGAAGGCCATTAAAAAATACAATGCGGACTCCATATTGGACTTGGGATGCGGCGAAGGAGGATATGTGAAGAGGATAGGGGAGCGTTATCCCGATAAGAAAATGGTGGGGATCGAGATCCATGAAGCCGTCGCCAAAGCAGCGGAACAATCCCTGCTAGACTTTGAAAATATCGAAATCCACTGTGGGGACCTGCATGAATATGAGCCTGAACAACCCTTTGATATGATCATGGCCAATAATCTCTTTCACTATATCGATCCATCCGAGCGTCTGCAATTCTTTGAAAAAGCATCAACGTGGCTCGGTTCTGAAGGCTTGTTCTTCGTCCTGACACCGATGCAGAAATCCAAGCATGGAAAGCAATTCTCCAGTGCCTTCAACAGCTTCTTCATGACATTCCAGAATCTGTACCCGATTCCTTCTCAGAAGGAAATGGAGACACTGGCCGGTAAAACCCATTTCAAAGTCGAGTCCGTCGAACCGATCGTGAAAGAAGGCGGATGGTACGTAATGATTTTCAGGAAAAACGGATCCTTGTGAGAAGGGATCTTTTTTTGTTTTGAGTATGCTTTCGTTCAGCTGTTGAATAGTGGAGGGAAATCAGCAGCTGAATAACGATTGAGATTCACCTGTCAAAATTCTAAAGAGATTCAGCAGTTGAACCCAATGGTCACACATTCACCATAATTATTTTCAAGAAATAGGATAATCACTCATTATTTTAGGGTAAAAATAGAAAAGTAGATCATGAATGTGGAGGAGAGCCGATTGAGTAAACATGAAATATTCGACTGTATCGGAATCGGGATCGGGCCGTACAATTTGAGTTTGGCTGCCCTGATGGAGGAAAGGACCGATCTGAAGGTGAAGTTCTTCGATCAGACCCCTGAGTTTCAGTGGCATCCGGGGATGCTGATCAACCTGACAGATCTGCAGGTGCCGTTCATCGCGGATCTTGTGACGTTTGCGAATCCACAGAGCCGGTACAGTTATTTGAATTATTTACATACCCAAAATCGTTTATATAAATTTTTCTTTTTTCAAAAGTTTGAAATGCCGCGTCAGGAATACAATGAGTATGCCCGCTGGGTCTCGGGTCAGCTGAGCTCATGTCAATTTCATAGCGAAGTGATCGGGGTAACGGATGTTGGCGACGGTTATAAAGTGGTGGTCGATAATCGGCTGAAAGATGAGCGTGAGGTTTATTATGCGAAGCATATTGTGATGGGAACGGGAAGCAAGCCTCTTATTCCAGAAGGAATGGAAGGGCTGCCGGATGAGGACGTCCATCATACGAGCAAGTATCTGTTCCATAAAAAAACGACGATGGAAGGGGCCGCCATCACGATTGTGGGATCCGGTCAAAGTGCAGCCGAGGTGTTCTTTGATTTACTGAAGGAACAGGAAAATCATTCGTATCAGCTGACATGGCTGACACGTTCCGAAGGGATCCTGCAGCTTGAATCATCAAAGCTCGGGCAGGAATTCTTCGCACCTGACTATGTGGACTATTTCCATGGACTCTCGTATGAAAAGCGGATGGAAGCCCTGAAAACCCTTGATCAGCTCAGGAATGGGATCGATCCGGATACCCTCAACAATATTTATAACATCCTGTATAACCACTCAGTCAGCGACCAGTCACCCCGCGCGACCATCCAGCCCCTGACGGAAGTGAACAAAATCCGGGATGAAGGGGATGGTTACATCTTGAGTTGCCGCCAATGGCAGGAAGATCGGGAATTCACGTATCAAAGCGATAAAGTGATTTTAGCGACAGGTTACAAGCCGAATATTCCTCAATGGTTTTTTGAAGAGTTCCAAGACAAAATCGTGTGGGAAGATGATAAGAAATTTAAAGTCTCCCGGAACTATAAGCTTCAGTTTAAGGAAAAGCCGGATCGCGATCATCATTTTTACACCGTGACGAATCTGGAGCACTCCCACGGGGCCGGGGCGACGAATCTTGGATTGGCTGTCGACCGGAATATCCATATCATCAACGACATCGTGGGGAAAGAAGTATATGAAGTACAAAGGGAGACGATCTTCTCCCAATTCACAATGGGTAATGATGGGTTTTAATCTTTGTGTGCCGGGTAAAGTATAAGTGTGATAAGAAATCAAACAATAATAGGAGTGTTATATTTTATGGCTAAGATCGCAACATTAATTACAGACATGTTTGAAGACGTAGAATTTACAGATCCTGAAAAAGCGTTCAAAGAAGCAGGCCACGAGGTCGTAACGATTGAGAAGGAAAAAGGAAAATCAGTCCAAGGTAAACAGGGTGATGCAACGGTGAAGATCGATGAAAGCATCGATGACGTCAATCCTGCAGACTTTGATGCCTTATTATTACCAGGCGGATTTTCTCCTGATCAGCTCCGTGCAGATGATCGTTTCGTGAAATTCACCAAGCATTTCATGGATGAGAAAAAGCCGGTATTCGCGATTTGTCACGGACCACAATTACTTATTACGGCAAAAGCCCTGGAAGGACGAAAAGCAACGGGCTTCAAGTCCATCAAAGTCGATATGGAATATGCAGGTGTGACATACGAAGATAAAGAAGTCGTCGTGTGCGGCAATCAGCTTGTAACAAGCAGGACACCTGATGATATCCCGGCATTCAACCGTGAATCATTGGCGCTTCTTTCTAAATAAGACAAGTAAATGAAAGGGGACATTCCCCAAGGTATTTTGTACCTTTGTGGGAATGTCCCCTTTTTAAGTTATTGTTCACGCTTTTCTTCTAAGGCTGCCCATTTCTTCAATGATGGCGTTCATCTCGCTCGGGCTGAAATGATCCTTGCGGTTCACCATGACATAAAGGTCGTGGAGATCCTCGTACATTTCTTCATTGAAATCTTCAGGCTTGACGGCACCTGCATTGACCATCCTTAATTTTTCTTTAATCGCTGTGACCATGAATTCGATGTTCTCTGCTGTGTTCTGTGATAAATCCATCTCCGAATCGTCCTTTCTGACGTGCAGTGTAGTACATTTATCTTTCCATGATTCCTTCATCCTGTCAATAAGGCATGGATAGAAGAGGATTTTTTTCAGAGAATGTTTTACACTATAAAGGAATGGGAAATGAGTAGATAAGCTAATACGCGAGAATGCTGCCAGAAAGTATATGATCTAGTGGAATCCGGCTGCAGCCGATTGCTGAATATAAAAAAGACAATCATTTGAAGGAGGGTAATACATATGGGAAGAAATAAGTTTTACAAAGGGGTCATGCTTGGTGCTGTTGCAGGGGGGCTTTTGTCTCTGCTGGACAGGTCGACACGTCAGGAAGTGGGCTCCACTTTAAAGAACAGTGGACAGTATATCTCCACCTATTCAAAAAATCCTCAGAGGTTGCTTGAGACATCGAAGGAAGTGTATGAGAAACTGCGCATGACCGCCGATCAGGTCTCGAGGGACATTCACTTTATCAGTGAAAAGGTGGATGAAATCAAAGGGATGACTCCTCAGGTGAAAGAGATCATCGAGGAGACGAAAGAAACGTTCGAAGACTCATCAGAAGCATATAAAGATACATTTTCAGGTCAAGAGCCATCGAATGAACTAACTGCTCAGGATGAAGAGAGCCAGCCGATTGCTTCTTCATTTAAGGGGTATTAACGAAATGAGGTGAAAGCATGTCGGATGAGACGGTCAAAGGAGAATGGAAAGGATTTTCGAAAAGTCTTTTCGCCAATATCAGTGCGAATGACGTAACGGGCCTTGCTGCGCAAATTGCCTATTACTTTCTTTTATCGCTCTTCCCACTGCTGATATTCATTGTAACCCTTCTTCCGTATCTGCCCTTTGAACAGGGTGATATTCTTGGATTGGTAAGGGACTTTGCTCCGGGTGAAACGATGTCGATGATCGAGGAAACGCTGCAGGACGTCATGTCCAACCGTAATTCCGGTCTACTGTCCGTCAGTATCATCGCCACGATCTGGTCGGCATCCAATGGGATGAATGCCATTGTGAAGAGCTTGAACCGGGCATATGATGTCGAGGAAACAAGGTCGTTCATTGCGACTCGCTTGATGTCCATTCTGTTGACTTTTGCCATGATCCTGGTATTTGTCATCGCCCTCCTGCTTCCGGTATTCGGAAAGCAGATTGGTCTTTTCTTATTTTCTCAATTCGGATTTTCAGATCAATTTTTAACGATATGGAACGGGATTCGCTGGGCCATCACTCCCATCATCCTCTTTATCATTTTCGTCGGATTGTATTATTTCGCTCCAAGTAAACGGATCAAATGTTTAAGTGCGTTTCCAGGGGCGATCTTTGCGACGCTTGGTTGGGTACTCGCGTCCTTGGCCTTTTCGTATTACGTAGGGAGCTTTGGGAACTACTCGGCCACATACGGCAGCATCGGAGGGATCATCGTCCTCATGATCTGGTTCTACCTAACGGGAATCATCATCATGATCGGTGGAGAAATCAATGCACTTGTTACAATAAAAGAAAAAGATTCGTGTTAAAATAGGGGAAATCATTCCCCGAACATAGTAAAGGTTGGAGTAGGGGAAGATTCTATTAAACATTCGTGTTTAAGGGGTCTTCTTTTTTTATTTGATATAGAAAGTGAGGTGGCGGGATATGTTAATTGCTGCAATGGTTGAACGGCTCGGTATCATCGTGACAATTGCCTTTGTGATGACGAGGATCAGCTTCTTTCGGCATCTGATTGAAAAACGGACCCATGTAAAGAAATCCCAGACGCTCCTCCTGATCCTGCTGTTTGGCTTCTTCGGAATCGTTGGTACATATACAGGATTGATCGTGAATCCGTTACAGGAAGAATATACGAAATGGCAGTGGCATCTCCAACAGAATGAAGCGATTGCGAACTCGCGGGTAATCGGTGTTGTGGTGGCAGGACTTCTCGGTGGTCCCTGGATCGGTCTCGGGGCTGGACTGGTGGCGGGTGTCCACAGGTTTTTCCTCGGTGGATTCACGGCGTTCTCATGCGGGATCTCGACGGTGCTTGCAGGTCTGTTGGCAGGCTGGATTGGCAAGCGGGAAAAGAAAAACAGGCTCGTCTCTCCGCAAAAGGCGTTTCTTGTCGGCTTTATTGCAGAGGGGATGCAGATGCTTCTCATTCTGTTATTGTCGAAACCATTTGACGATGCTTACCTGCTCGTGTCTGATATCGGCTGGCCGATGATTCTCGCCAATGGCGTCGGAACCGGGATTTTCCTTCTTATCATCAAAAGTGTATTTCAAGAAGAGGAACGGATGGGGGCTGCTCAGTCGCAGAAAGCACTGCGCCTGGCAGACAGCACGGTGCAATACATGCGAAAAGGATTGAATGCATCGTCAGCCCGGGCAACATGTGAAATCCTTATGAGGGATGTCAATGCCCTGGCCGTTTCGATCACGAATACCTCCCACATCCTCGCTCATGTCGGACTTGCATCTGATCATCACCATGAAGGGCGGCCAATCCAAACAGAAGCTACGAAGCGGGTCATCGAAACCGGAGAGCTCATGAAGGTGGGGCGGGAAGATATCCAGTGTGACAGGAGCGGATGTCCATTAGGAGCGGCCATCATGGCCCCGCTTTTAAAAGGGGATGACATCGTCGGAACGCTGAAATTCTATTTTCATTCTGAAAAGGAAATTTCACCGATATTGATGGAGTTAACCAAGGGGATTGCGACACTTCTAAGCCATCAGCTGGAGCTTGCTGAAATCGATACCCATAAGGAGTTAGCGAAAGAGTCCGAAGTAAAGGCGCTTCAGGCTCAGATCAACCCTCATTTTCTGTTCAATACGATCAATGTCATTGTGTCATTGACCCGGATCAATCCCGATAAGGCCAGGACACTGCTCATTTCCCTTTCCCAATTCGTCCGCCAGAATCTGACGGGGAGCACGAAATCAACGTCCACTCTCAAAGAAGAAGGGCAGCATGTGAAAGCATACCTGGCCATTGAAGAAGCACGATTCTTTGACCGGCTGGAAGTCGAGTATCACATCGATGAAGATGCCTTGCAGGCGAAAGTCCCCTCCATCACCCTTCAGCCTCTGGTGGAAAATGCAATCAAACATGGGATGAAAAATGTAGAAGAAGGGTTTGTGTTAACGATCTCCATAAGGAAAGAAGGAGAGAAAGTGACCGTCAGCGTGACGGATAATGGATGCGGCATCGCTGAAGGCAGACTGAGTAAGCTATTGACGGAGCCCGTGGAATCCCAGGCAGGCACAGGGATCGGTCTATACAATGTGAACAAACGCCTGGAAATGATGATGGGAAACGAAGCAGGGCTAAAGATCTCATCTTCAAAGGAAAGCGGAACCACTGTTGCCTTTACGTTAAGGAGTGAAAAGGAATGAAAATCGCGATCATCGATGATGAACCATACAGCCGGGAGGAAATGAAGCATCTCCTCGGCAGGTATCCCTGGGCGGAAGTGGTAGGGGAAGCAAGCTCAGCCGAGAAGGGCCTCGAAATCATTTTGACGAAAGAGCCTGACGTCCTGTTCCTGGACATCGAGATGCCCGGCATGAGCGGAGTGGATCTCGCCGAGGCACTTCAAAATATGAAACATAAGCCGGAAATCGTCTTCGCCACGGCGTACCCTGACTATGCCCTTAAAGCATTCCGGGTCGAGGCTGTCGATTACCTGCTGAAGCCTTTTGAAGAGGATCAGCTTGCCCAGACGATGGAGAGGCTGAAGTCTCTGGTAAAGGCCGAACCCCGAGAAAATCCATCCCTCGGGAAACTGGCCGTGCATGATGAGGATAAGATTGTATTCGTCAGACCGGAGGATATTCTCTATATTTTCAGGGAAGAGCGGGAAACATTCATCTGTACGGAAAAAAAGAAATACACGTGCAGGATGCCAATCAAGGAATTGGAAGCAAAACTCAGCACCTATCCGTTCTTCCGCGTCCACAAAAGCTATCTCGTTCAGCTGCCCTTTGTGGAAGAACTGATTCCATGGGGGAGCGGCGTTTACCAGCTGAAGGTTCATGGGGCGGATGAGGCGATTCCAGTGAGCCGGAATTATGTGAAGGAATTGCGGGAGCGGTTGGAGTTGTAGTTGGAGTTGGAGTGTAGTGTGCGTGTACCAGGTACAATCGGAGGGATTTGTACCTGGTACATTTTTTGATTTTTGTACCAGGTACAAAATGGTTGATGGGTGCCTGGTACAAGTAAGCTTGTTGGTGCCTGGCACCAATTACGCAACCAGTGCCAGGCACCGGCCTTTTTCCCAAGCACGTCAACCCTTTCTTTCTGCATTTCAGCACTGATTTTTAACATCTTGGACAGAATGTGACGAAAATGTGAATATGCTTGCTATAATGAAAGCGTATTCATAACTGAACGAAAGGGGATCATATACATGGTCACATTCCTGGTCTCGATTGTTGTCTTAATTATTGGTTACTTCACATATGGAAAATTGATTGAAAAGATTTTTGGAGTGAATGAAAGTCGTTCCACCCCTGCTTATGCAAAGGCGGATGGAGTGGACTATGTTCCGATGAAAACAGGGAAGAACTCCATGATCCAGCTGTTGAATATCGCTGGTGTCGGCCCGATCTTCGGTCCGATCATGGGAGCGTTATACGGACCGGTCGCTTTCCTTTGGATCGTACTCGGGGCGATTTTTGCCGGAGCGGTACATGATTACTTGACGGGGATGATTTCAATCCGTAATGGAGGGGCTCATTTACCGGAGCTTGCAGGACGTTTCCTTGGTAAAACGATGAAGCATGTAGTGAACGCATTCTCGATTCTTTTACTTGTATTGGTAGGGACGGTGTTCGTTACGGCACCTGCAGCACTGATTGCGAATCTGACGCCGGAATGGATTTCACTTGGTGTCATCATTACAGCGATCTTCATTTACTATATTGTCGCAACGCTACTGCCGATCGATAAAATCATCGGTAAAGTATATCCGCTGTTCGGGGTACTGCTTTTGATCAGTGCAGTAGGAATCGGAGCGGGATTGGTGATTACGGGAGCGGATATCCCGGAAGTATCCCTGACGAATATGCATCCTGATTCTATCGCTATTTTTCCTTTACTATTCTTGACGATTTCTTGTGGGGCCCTTTCAGGCTTCCACGCAACACAGTCACCTATCATCTCAAGAACGACTCAAAACGAGAAGAATGGGCGCAAGATTTTCTACGGTATGATGATTTTAGAAGCAATCATCGCGATGATCTGGGCAGCAGCAGCCATGAGCCTGTTCGAGCCTGGTGAACTGAATGCGATCTTGAAAGACGGAGGACCTGCTGCAGTCGTGAGCGAAGTGTCTGTTCTGATGCTTGGTTCCATCGGCGGAACGCTTGCCATCCTTGGAGTCATCGTTCTTCCGATCACTTCCGGTGATACATCATTCCGAAGTGCACGTATGATCATTGCCGATTACATCAAAGTCGGACAAGTGAAAATGTCCAGCCGCCTTTGGATTGCCGTTCCACTGTTCGTGATTTCAGTCATACTGACACGTATGGACTTCAATCTCTTATGGAGATACTTCTCTTGGGCAAACCAATCGACGGCGATGATTGCTCTTTGGGTAGGTGCCATGTACCTGGCCCTTCAAAAGAAACCACACTGGGTCGCAACGATCCCGGCCGTCTTTATGACGATGGTGACGTTCACGTACATCTTGAACGCTCCGATCGGATTCGGGCTTTCCATGGGCACAGCCTATATGGGAGCTGCAGTCATAACGATTGTGTCAATCCTTGCCTTTATCTACACATTAAGAAAGCGCTTAAACAATGGAAGCGTCATACAGGTCGACGAAGACGTGCCGCAGCCAGCAGCCTAAATAGAGAGTTTTCCGGTAATTACCGGGAAACTCTTTTCTTTTTTCGTACAAAATAATAAGGATTCACAAACTATGTGTTAGGAGTGATTCAGCATGACAAAGAAAACGAAAAAAGACGGCGGTACAAAGCAAAACGGGAAACACACACCGAAACAAAAAACATCCGGTTCTGCAAACGGACAGAATGGATATCACTAGAAATATTTTTTCGCCAATCCTTTACGGGGTTGGCTTATTTTCTTTTTTAGGCAGATGTCTTTATTCGGTAGGATGTATTATAATGGAGGTAGTTTCAAAAATTTAGTAGTCTCAAAAAGGAGATCCCATTATGTCGAATACTAATGATCAACAAATACAGCCAGAAAAGAAAAAAATCAGCCTTCAGGAAGCGATGAAGCAACAGCTTGCGAAGAAGAAAGAAGCACAGGCAGGCGGCAAGCAGGCAACAGGCGGTCTTGCGTCCAACCAACGCATGCAAAGTCAGCAAACAAAGAAGCCAAGCAATACCCGCCGGAAGATGGGTAGCTAATTGGGGAGAGGAGCGCTCGTTAGGAGAGTGCTCTTTTTTTTTGAAGCTGATTATGTAATTTTCATTTACTTTCCACCCCAACCATGCTACCATAATAAAAATTTCAAAAAAATGCCATGAAGAGAAGAGTAGATATCAAGACTTCTTTAAAGAGAGCTCCGGCAGCTGAAAAGGGGCAGGAAGGACGGTATTGAACCAAGACTCTGAGCATCGCATCGGAACCGGCATCGGGGATGGTGTGACGGGAGCTCCCGTTACGGAGCTAGGGTATACGCCGATGGGCCGTACCCGAAAAGGCCGGTATGGTGACATACTGGTGAACTGGGGTGGCACCGCGATCAATAATCTCGCCCCCAAGACCAACGTCTTGGGGGTGGGATTTTTTTGTTTTACAAAAATCGCGGGGAGGAATAGTGAATGAAAAAGTGGAAGGATCCTTTGTTGCTTTTATCGGGAATCGGAATTTCGAGTATCGGCGGATGGATTTATCTGATTGCCCTTAATTTGATTGTATTGGATGAGTGGGGATCGCCTGTGGCTGTGGTGATGTTGTATGTATTGAAGCCAATTGCGGCGCTTATCACGAATGGGTGGGCCGGGAGTTTGATTGACCGGGTCAATAAGCGGAATCTGATGGCGGCACTGGACTTTTTCAGGGCGGTGTTGATTGCAGCGTTGCCATTCCTTGCCGCGGATTGGTGGATGTATGTTGTCGTGCTTTTCATCAATATGGGGAGTGCCGTCTTTTATCCGGCATCGATGGCTTACATCACGACCTTGATTCCGAAGGGGAACAGGCAGCGGTTCAATGCTCTTCGGGGACTCGTGGGGTCGGGGGCGTTTCTGATCGGGCCCGGGGTGGCCGGGGTTTTATTCCTGATGGGAACACCGGATTTCGCCCTTTATATGAATGCTCTTGCCCTTTTGTTATCAGGGGTGATCACCCTGTTTTTGCCGAAACTTGAGGGGAATTCATTGAATGAAACAAGTACCGTTGACTGGGAAATCATTAAGGAGGATTGGCGGGTGGTATGGGGTTTCAGTAAGAGAGCGGCTTACGTGATGATCCTGTACGTATTGTTCACGTGCATGCTTGTGATGACGGCCGCCATCGATTCCCTTGAAGCCGCATTTTCTAAAGATGTGCTGCATCTTTCCAATAGCACCTACGGATATCTTGTGAGCATTGCAGGGGGAGGATTTGTGCTGGGATCTCTCCTGAATGCGGCGTTGTCTCATAAACTTCATCATATGCACCTCATGGGTGTCGGCTCTGTCATCGTTTCCCTGGGGTATATCATATATGCATGTTCACATGACTTCTTGACGGCTGCGATTGGATTTGCTCTTTTATCCTTTGCCCTGGCCTTTGCGACAACAGGGTTCGAGACGTTTTATCAAGAACATATCCCCGTTGAAATCATGGGTCGGGTAGGGAGTCTGTATGGATTGCTTGAAGGCTTCCTTGTTATCTTGCTGACGGTTCTGATCGGACTGGGGGCAGAGGTGGTGTCGGTTCGGGCAGCGGTCGTTGCAGGCTCGATTGTCATGCTAGGGATTACCCTGGTTTTATGGGGAGCGCTGAGGAAGAATTCTTGGAAAAAACAGTTAAATTATAATTCAGGATGTTATAATAAATAAAAACGCACTCATGAAGGAGGTTCGCGGATGAAGATGACGGTGGATCAATATTGGGATAAATGGGAAGAGCTGATGAGTCGGGAAGAAGCGAGCTTTGAGAAGTGGGATGGGTTGGAGGATCTGTTGTTCATCGCCCAAAAAGAAGGGGATCTCTATAAGGAATTCTGTTGTCGGTTCGGAATCATGAGGACCGTCAATTATCTTGGGGAGTATGAGGAATTATTCGATCATTTCGAATGGTGCAACGGGTTCTTTTTAGATAATGAAGAGAATTTGGAGGATTGGGTTGAAAGCTTCCTCTGGATCTATAAATGGATGGCGGAGCATCTGGTGAAGATGCCGGGCATTGAAATGGAGCTCCTGGATGCTTTTTTCAATGACTTCCAGGAAGCCTATGACCGCTACGGATACAGTCTGCGCCCTTATTATCAGCATCAGCATAAGCGGGCTTTGAAGACAGGCGAAGTGGAGGACGCTCACGCCTATTATCATGAATGGCTCGCCGCAGAACGGGATTCCCTGGCGGATTGTGAAGCATGTGAATATCAGACACAGCTTGAGTATTTCTATTTTACCGGGGAAAAGGAAAAAGCGGCTCCAATCGAGAAGCTGTTATTATCCAAAGAAGTGTGCTGCGGGGAAATTCCGCATCTTACGTACAGCAAGCTGCTCCTTCCTTATTATGAGGACGGCCGGGTGGAGGAAGCCGTACGTTACCAATCCGAGGGATACTTTTTCATTTACGATAAACCTCACTTTCTTATTGAGGCCTCTGAGCATATCCGGTTTCTTGCTTTAACGGAACCTCTTAGGGGCATCAAAGTATTGGAGCGCCACATCGAGTATGCAGACAGCGGGAAAGACCCGTATGGGATGTTCTATTTTTATATGAGTGCCATCGTCCTCCACCGGAAGCTCCTGGAAGCAGGGCATCGCCCGGGCTTTGCCGTGGATGTGATGAGTGAAGTGGCCGAGGAAATTGCGGAGGATTTCGATGAGAGGAACGGGAATGATTTCTTTGAACGGGAAATGGAGAGGTTTTATTCCCTCTAACAGATATTGACACCCCCATCAAATCTCTATATAATCATCTAAAATAACTGAAACATTGAAGAGGATCAGTAAAGGGATCTTGTCTTTTCAGAGAGGGAGCGGTTTGGTGAGAAGCTTCCATTGATGAACCTTTGAACCTGCCTCCAAGTTCTGAATCGAATGAAGATATCAGCGGTCCGAAACCGTTATCATGGAATGAGTGTAAAGCTTTGCTTTGAATCAGGGTGGTACCGCCAGAAATGGTCCCTGATAAGAAGCAGGGCTTTTTTTGTTTCAGTCGGGCGCTTCGCTGATATATGTGGGATTCCGCTGATAAAATGAAAATTTCGCTGATATATCCGGGATTTCGCCGATAAACGAAATTCCGCTGATAAAACCAATCCAACCAAAAAATGAGGTGCTCTCAAATGGCTAAAGAGTTTGTAAAAGATGTAACGGGCATGGATGAAGACTTTGCCCAGTGGTACACCGATGTTGTGACGAAGGCGGAGCTGATCGACTACTCCAGCGTCCGGGGCTCGATGATCATCAGACCGTACGGATACGCAATCTGGGAAAACATCAAGGATGCCCTTGATGCGAAAATCAAGGAAACCGGGCATGAAAATGTATATATGCCCCTTTTCATACCTGAAAGCCTGCTGCAAAAAGAGAAGGATCATATCGAAGGGTTCGCTCCGGAAGTGGCATGGGTGACCCATGGCGGCGATGAGGAGTTAGCGGAACGGCTATGTGTGCGTCCGACGTCCGAGGTGTTATTCGGTGAGCATTATAAAAATATCATCCACTCCTACCGGGATCTGCCTAAGCTCTACAACCAGTGGGCGAATGTGGTGCGCTGGGAAAAGACCACCCGCCCGTTCCTACGAACGCTTGAGTTCCTGTGGCAGGAAGGCCATACGTGTCACGAGACAGATCAGGATGCTCATGAGGAAACGGTTAAGATGCTTGAAGTGTATGCTGAGCTTTGTGAAGAGATGCTGGCGATTCCTGTCATCAAAGGTCAGAAAACAGAGAAAGAGAAATTTGCCGGTGCGAAATATACGTACACGATCGAGAGTTTGATGCATGATGGGAAAGCATTGCAATCGGGGACTTCCCACCATCTGGGAGATGGATTTGCGAAATCATTCGGCATCCAGTTCACGGACCGTGACGGCAAGCTCCAATATGTACAGCAAACATCATGGGGACTCACCACCCGCATCATCGGGGCCATGATCATGGTGCACGGGGATGACAGGGGACTTGTGGTACCGCCACGGATTGCTCCGACCCAGCTGATGATCGTGCCGATTGCCCAGCATAAAGAAGGCGTCCTTGATTTTGCCTATAACCTGAAGACACAGCTTGCGAGTGTTGCCCGCGTCGGAATTGACGCCAGTGACAAAAAGCCGGGCTGGAAGTTCAATGAATATGAAATGAAGGGGATCCCACTCCGCCTGGAAGTCGGTCCACGGGATATCGAGAACGGGCAGGTGATTTTGGCGAGACGTGATACCGGGGAAAAGATCACGGTCATGATGGAAGAGCTTGAAGGGAAAGTCGCTGCGCTCCTCGAAGACATCCAACGCAATCTATTGGAAAAAGCGAGAGAACACCGGGAAGAAAAAACGACGATCGCCAAAACGTTTGATGAATTCAAAACGACGGTGAATGAAAAAGGCGGATTCATCAAAGCGATGTGGTGCGGAGATCGTGCCTGCGAAGATAAAATCAAGGAAGAAACGAGTGCTACATCACGATGCATGCCGTTTGAACAGGAGCAGGTGTCCGATACGTGCGTGTGCTGTGAAAAGGATGCGAAACAGTTGGTCTACTGGGCGAAGGCGTATTGAGGAGGGGGAGTATCATTCTCATTTTGTCCCTCGTCAGCAGTGTGATGCTAGTGGCACTAGCGTTTTTTCAGTGGCACCTCATCCACATCCTGACACCGTTTTTGATGCCTTTTCTTTGGCTGATGGCAGGAGGCTTTTTTCTAGTCACAATCATTTTTTCCATCATTGCCGTTTTTAAAAGAAGGGAATGGAAAGCATTAATCGTTCAATCTTTGACCGTGATTTTTCTTTTCTTTTTCCCGTTTACAAAGGTCGTTCTGAATATGGATTATGAGAAAAACCGTGCCGTTCGGGAGACAGTGGTAAAGAAAGTGCAGGAAGGTGCCATTACGCCCAACGTTCCATACAATGATTCGGTTATACACCTCCCGGAAGAATATGAAGCGTTATCAAGGGGTGGCGGAGATATTTTGGTAGAGAAGAAGAATGATGACATGCTGGTTCTCTTTTTCACCTATCGTGGCATACTGGACAGCTTCTCCGGATTTGTCTATTCTTCTTCAGGGAATAAACCTGTGTCAGGTGACTTTGGGGGAGATTTTATTGAGCTTGAGAAGCTCGATAAACACTGGTATTACGTCAGTTCCGGATAAGCAGGGGACTTTCGCACCTTTCCGGACTTTTTCTGACTAAAGTCTTCTTTTTTCTATGTTTACTTAATAAATATAGGTAAAGGAGGCGTCGATTAATATGGATGTGGGACTTATCGTCATCTTTTTCATGGTATTCGTGGTAATCAGCCTATGGATCGTGCATTCCAAGCTCAACCGGATCACCGAGCATGTACAGCAGCTTGATGAGGAGTATTTATCCGATGAGGAGATCGAGAAGGAATTAGAGGAAGAATGGAATAATGAGAAATAACGATTATGGCGCTTCTCCGTAGAGAGGCGCCTTTTGTTTTTATAAAAAGGCTCTTTTCGCATACTTTGTTGCTAAGGTAGCGAGTGGTGGTTGATTTCCGCTACAGGTGCTCGCTTTCCGCGGGGCGTGAGTTGAGCCTCCTCGGGCTTTGCCCTGTGGGGTCTCAACTTTCCCGCTATTCCCGTCGGAGTCGAGCACCTTCCGCTCCAATCAACTTTCTGGGTATTAAGGACTAATCTACTAGCATACACCTCAAGAAAACACCTTTTCATAGTGTGCGGTGGCCAATTGTAGCTAATAGTAAGATGCAAATTCATTCATTATTTTCTACTAAGCTCTGTCACGGTATCTCTTCAAGATGGTGATGGGAACGGTGTAGACTCCTGCGGAAAAACGGGCGTGCCGAGACCCCGGAAGCGAAGCTGAGGAGGCTTGGCCGTTCGTCCGCCGGAAAGCGAAGCCGTTCCCATCACCATCTATCGCACTCACACATAGACAGAGCCTTGGCAGTTCCTATGTAAGAAAACAACAATTTTGAGAAAAGAACTACCAATCTACTTAGGTGGTTGGTACTATTAACGTAATACATATAAAGGAGGGCGCAGAGGATGAAGCATAAGGACTTAACCATCGAAACATCAAGGTTGGTGATCAGGCCCTTCGTGAATCAGGATTATGAAAACTGGTTGAGGGAACATCTGAACAGGCTCCCGTCACAGCATAAATATGATGTCGGCTATCAGGATATGAGTGAGTGTACGGAGTTCTGGTTCAGGGAAATGCTTGAGAAACATGACGAAATGATCGAGGGGGATCAGGTGTATATCCTCGGGATCTTCCTGAAAGAAAATGGTGCCAGCATCGGAACGATCGATTTCTCGACGCTCATGCGGTACAACTTTAACTGGGGCAGGGCAGGCTACACGATACATAATCGCTATTGGAATCGGGGTTACGGGAAGGAAGCGATGAAGGCAGCCCTTCAGCTGGCATTCGTGAAATTGAATTTTCACCGCATCGAAGCTCATATCAATCTGGATAATACGCCTTCGATCCGCCTCGCGGAAGCCGTGGGCATGGAGTATGAGTGCACACGAAAAGGGTTCATTTATGAGTTTGGGGAGTGGACGGATAATCTGGTGTATTATGTGAATGCGGGAGAATAGAGAAAAGGCAGGAATCAGCTGATGATTCCTGCCTTTTTCTTTATGGTTATAATCCTTCGATCGTCATCTCTTTTACAGGGAGGAAGGCTTCTCCTGTATCCATATACGTGACGTTGACCTTATCGTTTTCCTTCAAGTAGATGGCAAGTAAGCTGTTTTCGGAAGAAACGATATAATTTTTCCCGTTATCCAAGAGGAAGGATACGATGGTGTAGTCACCGGCTTTTTCTTTATAGACCCGGACGACTTTACCGTTTGCTTGCTTCTCCTCGGCTTTCGAGCTTCCGTCGACGCTTCCGCCTCCGCGTTGCAGGGCGGTTTTATAGGCTTTCAATGCCTGATTCGGCGTGTTCGCATACGCTGAGATTTCCGGGTTGGCGGCCGAGACGATGAAGTAGTTCTGTAAGAAACCATTCGCATCGAGGACCGGAGTCAGCCAGCTTGCTTCACCGTAGAAGTTATAGAGCACAGGCATTTCACCGTCCCATTTCTTCTCGATGAATTTCTTCTGGATGATTTGCAGGGCACCCTGTGAATCCATGTACGATTCTTCCAGATTTCCTGTGTAGAACGTCGCTTCACCCGTTCTTGAGTTCGTCAGAGAGTAGCCGAGCATGGAATCGACGCCTTCTTTTGGCGATGTGAAATCTGTGAAGTAGTACATGTCACCATTTTCGTCAAAAATAGGGCTCACGTTCGCTTCCGTTCCTTCATCAGATGGCAGTTTCACGTCCGATTTACCGAAGCGGCTGTTCCAGAAACCTTTCACATAGTTACCGAAATAGCTGTTCTGAAGGCTGACCGTTTCAGGTGAAACCGCGCCGTCGATGAACGTCGGTACGTCTTTGATAGCGTAGGACTTCGTTTTACCTGTCTGGGGGTCGACCAGGACGATTCCTTTCACATCGAAACCGTTACGGGCTGAGATGAATTTTCCGTACGTCTGGATATAGAACGGTTTTCCATCATCATCGATTTCAAGCTGGACATTCCCGTTGAAGATTTCCTTCGGGTAATTCAAGCGGATATGACGCTCCACTTTTTTATTGAAGTACGAAGAAGGAGTGTACACCATTTCTTCTTTGATGAATTTAGGGTTGGCGTTTGAATCCGTGGCACTCAGCTTGAAGTACCCGGGTGTCGCATCCCCTTTGAACCATTTGAAGAAGCCGGAGAATTCAACAGGGGCGATGTAGACATACTCACCATCCACCTTCTGGATCTGCAGGTTGCCGAGTTCATAATAGCTTGTATTCGGAACCTGGCCGAATGCTTTCTTCATTTTGTTACGGGCGAATTGAGGAGGGACGCTTGCGGGCGTTTCCTTTTCATCAAAAGCCTGGATCTCTGTTTTGACATCCATTTTCGCCGATTCGAATTTTTCATCGGCATTGAAGACGAAGGCTGTCAGGAAGTAAGCACCGACGAAGATGCTCGCCAGGAATAGAATTCCTTTTACCATCCGTTCCTTCCCCGTGGCAAATGCTGCCCCGAATCCTGAGGCGATGATCAGGAGGATCCATATGCTCGTGAAGTTCTGATCGAGATTCGATAGATAATAGAAGACGAATACCACAACGGTCGTGATGAGTAATGTGGCTCCAAATAGTGCCGGGAAGGACGGATATCCCTCTTTTTTATTTTGTTTTTTCATGACGGCCATCGGTACGAGCAATAAGGCCATGACCAATCCGACAATCAATGAAAATAGTAAGATGTTTCCCATAGTGTTCCCCTTTCAAGGTTGTGATTCTGTTTATAGTGTATATACGGATGAGGGGGCGGGGAGGTTTCATTTGTTTTTTTGCCGCATAACCCACTCATCATCCGTTATAATAGGAAGAAGCAACCATTCAGGAGGAAAGTATGGATATTTTTGATATAGCGAGGCTAGCGGGGGTGTCGCGGAAGACGGTGCAGCGGGTATTGAATGATTCGCCGCAAGTGCGGACCGAGACCCGGGAGCGGATCTTGAAGATCATGGAGGAGCATCAGTATCAGCCGAATGTTTCAGCACGGAGACTGGTGAAGAAAAAGACCCATACGATCGGGCTGTTCATCATTCAGGACCCGGGGAAGGATCGGATCTATTCCGATGATCTTTTTTACAGCGTGGTGATCGGGGCGGTGATCAATGCCTGCTCTCTTCTGGGGTATAAGGTGCTCGTGACGATGGCGGAGGTGGATGATCCGTCTCCCGTGTTGAAGCTTTACAGGGAAAAAAGCATCGATGCAGGCATTATCATCAGCTGGAGCAACGTCCAGTCGATCGTCGATGAAATCCTTTCCGCCAACTTTTTGGTCGGTGTTTTCGATCAGAACAATCTGACCCATCGCACTCCTTCCGTCCCCATGCCTGTATTGGAAAATGAAACGAGTGCCATGGATGCGACCCGTCACCTCCTTCAGCTCGGGCATGAAGAGATCGGCATCATAACGGGTGACCAGGATAATCCTGCAGCGGTGGAGCGTCTCAATGGCTACCAAAGGGCGTTGAAAGCAGCCGGGGTCAGCGTGAAGCCGGAGTACATATATACGGGCAAATTCGTGGAAGAGTCGGGAAAAGATGCCGTCCATCATTGGATCCGGCAGGGGGGACTTCCTTCCGCTATCGTCTGTTCCAATGATCATATAGCCTTCGGCGCTCTCAAGGCATTGAAGGAAGCGGGACGGGATGTACCTGGGGACGTTTCACTCATCGGTTTTGATAATATTTTGCTGACAGAATACACATCGCCTGCACTTTCGACCATGAACGTTCCGAGAGTGGAGATGGCGGTAGCGTTAGTGGAGGAGCTGATACACAGGGTTGAAGGGGAGCCATATGAAACGATGAGTCCTTTTCAAGCTTCGTTGGTCATCAGGAGTTCCTGCACAAAGAAACAAGCCTGATTCCTTTTGGGACGGGCTTTTTTTAGTAAATGGGAAATCATTATGGTAGAAAAATGTTGTCAAACGAACGTGGTGGTTTTATAGTTAAATACAAATGTCCCACGTGAGACATAAATGAAAACAGGAGGAGTTCACATGTTAAAAAAAGCAGTCACTTCGTTTACCGCTGCATGTCTCATCATGACTCTGCCACCCGCGAACATAGGTAGTGCCGCACCACAAAAAGACAAACCTTTTCACCTCAAAGATTCAACCTTAAAAGATAGAACGATAGAAGGCGACCTCGTGATCACACCGGCTGCCGGAAAGGAGATTACCCTTGAAAACGTGACGGTACAAGGAAAGACCCTGATCAAGGGAGAAGCCCCCGAGACCCTTCAATTGACAGATTCCGAGTTGAAGAGTCTTTCAGTTGAAGGACCCGGTCATTTGTCGAAGATCAAGGTTTCCGGGGATTCGGTCGTTGAACAGACCCTCCTGGGAGGAAATGTGTTATTGGAAGAAAACGAGATTACTTCCGAAGGATTTCAAGACGTTACGGTCTCGGCATCAAATGTAAAAACGAAAAATGCCGAATTGAAAGGTGAATTCGATACGATTTCGACGACAGGGAAAAAGGGAGAAGCGCAAATGGAGCTTGACGGCATTGTCGATCGGTTAGAATTGAACGCGCTTTCAAATGTCTCCCTTACGCCTGATGGGGTGGTGAAGGAGCTCCTCGTATCGAAAGCAGGGAAAGGATCGACCATCGATGGAGAAGGTTCCATCGAAAAAGCTACGCTGGATAGCGTCATCGTATGGAATGGAAAAGAAACAAATGAAGCGTCTTCTGTTGTCACGCCATGGTCCCTCGTGTGGAATGATGAATTCAATGAGGATGAGATCGATCGTGACAAGTGGACGTTTGATATCGGCAACGGATATACCGATGCAAATGGTACCTTCATTTCAGGATGGGGGAATAATGAGAAGCAATACTACACGGACCGTCCTGAAAATGCGAGGACTGAAGACGGGAAGCTTATGATTACGGCTAAAAAAGAAAACTACCAAGGATACGGCTATACGTCTTCACGTTTGAAGACGAAGGGCCTGTTTTCCAAAACGTATGGGAAATTTGAAATGAAGGCCTCCCTGCCGGTCGGAAAGGGATATTGGCCGGCGTTCTGGATGCTTCCGGAAGATGACCGGTATGGCGGATGGGCTGCTTCCGGTGAGATTGATATTTTAGAAGCACAGGGCAGCAATCCGGGTGAAGCGATCGGGACGCTTCATTACGGGGAATCGTGGCCGAATAATAAATACACCGGTGATCACTATAGGTTTGAAGATGGATCGACGATTGCCGACGAGCATGTGTACTCCGTTGAATGGGAGCCGGGGGAAATCCGCTGGTATGTGGACGGGGAACTCCGCCAGACCCAGAACAATTGGTACAGCAAAGGGACCGGCAACGCTGCCAACTTCACGTACCCCGCGCCGTTTGATCAATCCTTCCATATGCTGTTGAATCTTGCGATAGGCGGGAATTTCGACGGTGAACCGACGGAAGAGACGATGTTCCCTCAATCCATGGATGTGGATTATGTGCGTGTGTATGATTTGACGGGAAGACCGTATCAAACTCCGGAACTGCCGGAATTTGAACAAGCTCCATTGCCTGACGATGCGAAGCAGCCACTGGAAGACGGAAACCTCATGTACAATACCGGATTTGATCAGGAATGGGAAGACGTTGACGGGATTCCGGGAGTGGAAAATACGGATTATTGGTACTTCTTGACCGTCCCTAATTTCGGAGGGAAAGCGAATCTCTCCCTTGATCAGCTCGAAGGAAGAAATTTTGCCAAAGTGGATGTGGAAGAACCGGGAAGCCAGCCTTATTCAGTCCAGCTCATCCAGGACGTATCACTCGGAAAGGGCCGTTACTACAGGGTTTCCTTCGATGCAAAATCGACGGGATCACGGAAGGTCAATGTGAAAGTCGGCGGGGGTGAAGCCCGGGGATACAGTGCCTATTCAAACAGTGAATCTTTTTCACTGAAAGATGGGGTGGAATCCTATGAAATGGTGTTCCAGATGACCGAGGAAAATGATTTGGCAGCACGTGTGGAATTTAATCTCGGATTGTCCAAGCTCCCTGTGTGGCTCGGAAATATCCGGGTGGAAGAGATCCCGCCTGTCGAAGTGGATCCGGATGCTTCCAAACCTGAACTGCCGACGGGGAACCTTATTTATAATGGGACGTTCGACCAGGGATTCCCTGACCGCCTTCTTTATTGGCATCTGGTAGGTTCCGGGAATGCCTTGGGAGTGGACCCTGAAGAGCGGGTATTCTCAGCCAAGCCTTCTAGCGAAACGGACGAGGCCGGGCTGGTGCAAAAAGGCATCCAGCTTAAGGCGTTGAATCAATATGAATTGACGTTTGACGGAGTGGCAGAAAGTGCACGTGATATTCAGATAGAGATGAGAAGCAAGGATGGAGAAGAGGTGTACGCAACGGAAACCATCCCTCTCGCCGCTGATTGGGAGAAGCATATCATGACGTTCACGATGCCGGATCCGGATGTGACGGATATGGAGTCACAGCTGGTGATTGATCTTGGTGGCGGTACGGATGAAGTGAAGATTGATAACCTATCGTTAAAGAAGAAAGCGGGACCTCCGGGTGCAAATGTCATCCAGAACGGATCGTTTGATTCTGATTTAGAATCTTGGGCAAATTACATCCATTATGATGCGGCTGCCGGTATTTCTTCCGAAGATGGAGAGGCAAAGATCTCGATCGGAAACGAAGGGAACGAACCTTGGAGTGTTCAGCTTTTCCAAGAAGGACTGAAGCTCAAGCCGGGAGTGGAATACATCCTTTCCTTCGAGGCGAGTTCGACGGTGGACCGGACGATGGAAGTGACGATCGAAAATGCTGCGTATACGCGCTATTTATCAGAAGTCGCTCAGCTGGTTGGAGAGATGACGCATTATGAGTATACATTTACGCCACCTGTAGGCGAGGATACGAGTCTTAAGTTCCTGATTGGGAAGAGCGGTTCGCCGATTGGTGCTCATGATGTGGTGATTGATAATGTGGAATTGAAGTAGAAGTTTGTGGCACGGCGTCTTGGTTTTGGGGCGCTGTGTTTTTTTTGTGGATAAAGTTGACTGAGCGCTCGGTCTGAAGGGGGACGGTATTTGGAAAGTGAAGAACGGTCAATTTCCAATCCCGTCATCTTCAAAAAAAGAAGCAGCCGGCTCGGCTGCTTCTTTCCATTATGACATCGCCTTTTCCGGTTTGATCGGATGCAATCGTCCGTCTTCATCCCGGAATACGATGTGCTCACGTCCGAATTTTGTCGGTGTATCGATCCCTGCGGCAGCGGCCAGGTTGTACAGGCCTTCGCGGAGGGAGATGATGTAATTGCAGACGCGAAATGATTTTTCTTCGACGATCAGTGCCCGCTGCAGTTTCTTGTCGGTGGTGGCAACACCGACGGGACAGTTGTTCGTGTGGCATACTTGAGCCTGGATGCAGCCCACGGAGAACATCAGTCCCCGGGCGATGTTGACAAAGTCGGCACCGAGGGCGAGTGCAAAGGCAATTTTGTCGGGTGTTAACAATTTTCCCGAAGCAAAGATCTTCACTTTGTCACGGACGCCGTATTTCACCAGAGTGTCGTGAAGGAAGGGAAGGGCGGATTTGATCGGGACCCCGGCAGAAGCCGCCAGTTCCTGATACGATGCACCTGTTCCTCCTTCTCCGCCGTCCACGGTGATGAAGTCGGGATGTTTTCCGGAAGTGGCCATGTAGGAAGCGAGGCTTTCGATATCATTTGTGTTCCCGACGACCAGTTTGATCCCGACGGGTTTGCCGCCGACTTCCCTGAGTTGTTCAATGAAATCCAGCATCTGTTCATTGTTGCTGAATTCCTTGAAGCGGTTCGGGCTGTCGATTGATTTCCATGGCTCCACGTTACGGATGTTGGCGATCTCCTGTGTCACTTTTTTTCCGTCAACATGACCGCCGCGGGTCTTCGCGCCCTGGGCGAGTTTCAATTCAAACGCCTTTACTTCTTTAAGATCACTCTTTTTCTTGAATTCTTCCCATGAAAATTCGCCGTCCTTCGTTCTGACGCCGAATAAGCCAGGACCAATCTGGCAGATGATGTCGACTCCGCCTTTCAGGTGATGCTTGGATAATCCTCCTTCACCCGTGTTCATCCATGTCCCTGAGGCAAGTTTCAATCCGGTTGAAAGAGCCGTGATGGCCTGTTCACCGAGGGAGCCGTAGCTCATGGCGGACTGACCGACGAGTCCTTTCACTTTAAAGGGATGCCTGCACGTATGTTCACCGATGACAGGGGCATCTTCGTCTTTCAGGAGAAAGGGGTCGGCTTCAGATTCTTCGCGGTGTTCCCTGCGGCTGAGCAGATTGTCTTTATCGATTTTGTAGATTTTGGTGTTGACTTTTTGAGAGTTGTCGATGCGGAGTTCGTCCCGTTGGACAGGGAAAAGGGTGTTGCGTATGTAGTAGCCTTCCTTTTCGAAGTCCCGCTCGGATCCAAAGCCGAGCATCCGGGATTTGTATTTACCCGCCATGACGGTATTTGTGTATTCAAGTCTCGAGAAGGGTTTTCCTTCGTTATCATTATGAAAGAGGTATTGTCTCAGTTCAGGACCGATTTTCTCAAGGATGTATCTCATTTTTCCGAGAACCGGGAAATTCCTTAACACCGCATGCTCTTCTTGTTTTTCATCGGTCATCCATAAATAAAAAATGAGGGCAGCCGGGATAAGTAATGCAAGAACGATGATGGTAAGGAGAATCCACTGAATGATGGATATGCTGTTCATATTCATTCCTCCAATAGGGAAAGCGAGCCCTTTTACAGGCTCACTCTTTTGTTAAAATAGTCGTTTCATGGCTTTGCGTAACGGTGGCATTTCGGCTTCATGCTTCTTGAAGAATTTCTTCATGACATGCTTTGAATAACCGGCAGCCTGTTCGAAGTTGATCTTACCGGGCAGGGGTGGCTGATCTTCGATGACACAATCGATGATGACCGGCTTATTGGATTTCGCTGCCATTTCAAAGGCAGGCTGAAGATCCTCATGTTTGATGACACGATAGCCTTCCCCTCCGCATGCTTTGGCGAACTGGGCGAAATCAATGTCCTGAAGATCCGTTTCATATTCCAGGTGGCCGATGGATTCCTGTTCATACTTGATCATGCCGATTTTACTGTTGTTCATGATGACGACGATGATCGGCAGCTTGTATTTGACCGCCGTAACGAAATCATGCATCACCATGGTGAACCCGCCGTCTCCGCATACGGCGATGGCCTGGCGCTCAGGCTCTGCCAGGCCGCTTGCGATCGCCCCGGGAAGTCCGCATCCCATGGTCGCCATCCAGCTGGAAATAATCATTTTCTGATTGGTCATCTTGAAGTGTCTGGCGGTCCAGACGGTCACATTGCCGACATCGACGGACAGGATCGCATCGTCGTCTGCAATCTTCTGGAGGGCCGCAATGACTTGAGGAGCCTTCATGGGCATCGTCGCTTCAACTTCGTCTTTTTCAACATGCTTCCACCAGTTTTTCATATTGTTCTGGCATTCCTCCAAAAAGGATCGGTCCTCTTTGACGGGAAGCTGTTGATTCCATTGCTTCAACACAAGGTTCGAATCTCCGACGATCCCGACGGTAACGGGATATCTCTTTCCGATTTGTGCCGGATCCGCATCGATCTGAACGGCTGGCGTATCATCGGGAAGGAAATCACGATAAGGGAACGACGTACCGATCATGATGAGAAGATCTGCTTCCTCCATGGCTTCAAATGCAGGCTTCGTCCCGATTTGACCGAGCTGTCCGAGATTATGGGGATGCTTGTCGGGGAATATTCCTTTAGCCGGAAGCGTAAAGATGACCGGAGCCGCGATTTTTTCGGCGAAAGCCTCAAGTTCACGGGCGGCATGCCTGGACCCCGTTCCTGCAAGAATGACCGGACGCTGTGCTTTATGTACATAATCCATTCCGGTTTTCACATCTTGTTCAAGGGGAGCGGCGATGGTCGCAGCCGGGATACTGGACGTGTCTTTTATGGTGTCCTTGATTTTTTGTCCGGGGATATCGTCCGGGATAATCAGAACGGACACTCCTTTTTTTGCATAAGCGGTCCTGATTGCCTGATTCATGAGATCGGGAAGTGATTCAGGTGATGATACCCGTTCACAGTATACGGAAACGTCAGCAAACACGCGGTCCAGATGAACTTCCTGGAAGGAGTCCATGCCAAGCTCTTCGGTCGCGACCTGTCCGGCCAAAACCAATACGGGTGCTCCGTCGGCCTTTGCGTCATACAATCCATTTAACAGGTGAATGGCCCCGGGTCCTCCAATGGATAAACATACCCCTATGTTCCCCGTGAGTTTCGCATACGACGAGGCGGCGAGTGCCCCGACTTCCTCATGTCTGACCTGGATGAACTCAATTTCCTCTTTTTCACTTCGCAGTACGTCGACGAAGTGATTGATGGAATCTCCGGGAAGACCGAATATATGCTTGATCTTCCATTGTTCCATGATGTCGGCAGCTGCCTGCCCTGCGAGTTTATGTCCCATAGTTGAACCTCCTTTTTGTGTATAGTGATTTTTTACCACGGATGTGGATTTGTTAAACGTGGGGGTAAGGGAGTGGAGGGGGTGGTTGCTGAAATTGACCGAACGCAAAAAAAAGCAACCGATCCACGATCAGTTGCTTTCTCCTAACTCCACTTCCACTCCGAAATGATCCGATACGACAGGTTTATTACCATCATTGAAGATGACCCGGGATGAAGCGACATCTATTTTTTTACTGGAGAGGATAAGATCGAGCCGTAAATCGACTGTATTCTCATCCCAACCGGCAATGTTTCCACGGACGGTGATTCCGCTGTCACGTTCAAGGGCTTCTCCGTACGTATCCAGTAATCCTTTGGAAAGGAGATAATCGTACCCTTCATCACGAACCAGGGCATTGTTATTGAAATCGCCCATCAGGAAGAAGGGGGATTCCGGGGTGACCTGTTCCATTAAGGAGTCTATCTGGTACTTGAATGGTTCTTCTTCGTCCTCCCACCAGCCGAGGTGGCAGGAGTAGAAGGTAAGGGGCTTACCATTAAAAGAAATGGTGGCCCCTACGATTTTACGGGTTTTCCAGTAGGATTGATCATGGCTTTTCGAGATGAAGAAGCGATGTTCCTCAACTATGGGGTGCTTCGTCAAAATGGCGACGCCTTCTTCGTAGACATCATAGCCGATATGAGCGAAGTCCCAGAGGAGTGTGTAATCTGTAACGCCTCGCATCTCAAGTTCACCAAGGAGGACAAGGGCGAAATTGTCTTTTTTGACCAAGCCATGGACGATTTCACTTTGGATCAGCTGACTGACTTCCTGAAGGGCGATGACATCGTAGGATTTCTCCGCGATGTCATCGGCTAGAATCGAGATTTTCCCTAGCTGGTCATCTTCCTGCCATGAGTGACAATTCAGCGTGAGTAATTTCATGGATTACGCTCCCAGCAGGTCTTGAATGTCCGACTTGATGACGTCTGCTTTCGGACCGTAAATGGCCTGAATGCCTTTATCTTTCAGGATGAGGCCGAGTGCCCCGTTTTTCTTCCATTCCTGTTCCGTGCCGACAAGGCTTGTGTCTTTTACCGTTACACGAAGACGTGTCATGCAGGCATCAACGTCCACGATGTTAGCTTTTCCGCCAAGCATGGCAACGACTTTTGGCGCGATGGAATCGGCACTTACCGTACCTCCGCCTGTTGAAACTTCATCTTCAATATAGTTTCCATTACGACCCGGTGTCGGGAAGTTGAACTTTTTGATCAGGAAGTTGGCAACGGCAAAGTTCAGACCAAAGAATACCAGGCAGGCAATGACAAAGTTTACAAGATCTACCCACAGACCTGCTTTGATGATCATCGGTACACGGGTGAGAAGCTCGATGGATCCGAACGAGTGAACGCGGATATGAACGATATCCACAATCGCGAAAGCAAGTCCCGTCATGATTGCGTAAACCACATAGAGAAGCGGGGCAGCGAACATGAACATGAATTCGATCGGCTCGGTTACACCTGTCAGGAATACAGCTAATCCTGCTGAGAAGAACATGGATTTGTATTTCTTTTTCTTATCTTTATCCACATTTCGGTACATGGCATATGCGATACCGATCAGGGCAGCTGTGGATAAAATCATTTGACCGACTTTGAAACGAGCCGGTGTCACATCGTTTAACAATTGTTTGTAGCTTGCCGTGTCTCCTGCAGCCAGGAAATTGTTCAAATCGGCGATCCAGGCAAGCCATAATGGATCTTGTCCCGCAACCGTCGATCCTGCGCTTGAACCTGTGAGGATCGTGTATGTTCCGCCAAGTTCTGTGTAGTTGATCGGAACCGTCAGCATATGATGCAGACCGAATGGCAATAACAGACGCTCCAATGCACCGAATACAAATGGCGCGATGATAGGTGCCGTGTTACGTGATGTGGCGATCCACTGACCGAAGTCATTCAGAAGGCCTTGAATGAATGGCCATACAATCGACATGATGATGGCGATGATGACCGATCCGCCGATCACGACGAATGGTACGAACCGTTTTCCGTTAAAGAAGGAAAGGGCATCAGGCAGTTTGCTGTAATTGTAATACTTGTTGAAAAGATTCGCTCCAAGGAAACCGGAAATGATTCCGACGAACACACCCATGTTAAGGGCAGGTGCACCAAGGACCGAGGTGAAATAATCTGAAACGACCAGTGTTTGTCCGAACAGGGAAGAGACCGTTGCTTCTGGATCACCAAGCATATCCCCACTCACTCCGAAGATCGCTCCTGTGATCCGGTTGATCAGGATGAAAGCGATCAGGGCAGCGAAGGCACCGCCTGCACGTTCTTTCGCCCATGAGCCCCCGATGGCTACGGCGAAGAGGATGTGAAGATTCGTGATGACTCCCCATCCGATATCTTCCATTACTCTTGCAATCGTTTGCACGAATGTGATGTCTCCACCCATCATTGCAATCAACTTACCGAGGGAAATCATGATCCCTGCAGCTGGCATGACGGCCACGACCACAAGCAATGCTTTCCCGAACTTCTGCCAAAAATCAAATGACAATACATTTTTCATAAACCCGTTTCCTCCTTTGATATCAATCTATTGAACTATATTTGTTACATTGGATGACATGTGTGCGTTTACATTTCACCTTAAAATGAAATGCTTGTCGCTGTGTCTTCATGGTATGGTGCTATGTACATGAAAAAGGGTGTGAAATAGATGCAACCGTTTGCATTAGCTAAACACATTTTATGATATCCCTTTCAAGAAAGCAATAACAAAATATTATTTTAGTAAAATATCAGTGGTGAGAGGGACGGACCTTGGTAGGAGGAGGGGTGGCGGTGGGGATGGGGAAGCGAGCGGTAGTTGTTTAGTAGTGGGTGGGAGGTTGTGGATAGTATCCGGTGGTTTCGGAGGTTATTCACATGTGGATAAAAGAGATTCTTCCCATGCAAAAAGAGCACCCGGCCGGATGCTCTTCATTATTATTTCAGTAAACGTAATCCATTTAAAATAACCAATATCGTACTTCCTTCATGTCCGATGACTCCATAAGGGAGGTCGAGAATCTGCAGAAAGTTGGAGGCGATCAACAGCATGATGACCGCGATGGAGAAAATGACGTTCTGCTGGACGATGCGCTTCATTTTTTTCGATAGTTTGATGGCTTCGGCGATCCGTGTCAGGTCGTTTTTCATCAAGACGACATCGGCTGTCTCGAGGGCGACGTCGGTTCCTTCTCCCATGGCGATTCCGACGTTGGCCGTTGCGAGTGCCGGTGCGTCATTGATTCCGTCTCCGACCATACCGACCGTGCCGAATTGATTCTTCAATTTTTTCAGTTCGTCTACTTTCGTTTCCGGCAGACATTCGGCAATGAAAGAAGCGACGCCCGCTTCTTCTGCGATGGCTCGGGCCGTTTTTTCATTGTCGCCAGTCAGCATGATCGTCTGGACGCCTTCTTTTTCCAGAAGCTTCAGTGCTTCGATGGTTTCATTCCGGACGACGTCCTTCAGGGCGATCAGTGCGACGATTTCATCTTCTTTTGCCACAAAAACGGTCGTCTTTCCTTCAGAGGCGATTCTTCCGTATGCTCCGTTCATAAACTTTTCTGCCAACAGTTTATCCACAAAGTCGGCTTTCCCGATTTTCCATTCGGAGCCGTCCACAAGGGCTTTGACTCCCCATCCGGATACATCCTCCAGGGAATCAGGCTGGAATAGTTGTACGTTGAATTCGCGGGTTGCGTGACCGACGATGGCCTGTGCGAGTGGATGATTCGACTGATTCTCTATGGAAGCAACTGCGCTTATCACGTCACGTTCATTCATCGTATCTGCAATCAGGATATCCGTCACGACGGGTTTCCCTTTCGTCAAGGTTCCCGTTTTATCAAAGGCAATCGCTTTGATGTTACTTAAGTTCTCCAGGTGGGCGCCGCCTTTGAAAAGGATCCCGTGACGGGCACCGTTTGAGATGGCCGAAAGACTGGCCGGCATGATGGCTGCGACCAGGGCACACGGGGAAGCGACCACCAGGAGGACCATGGCACGGTAGAAAGTTTCCGTCCAGCTCCATCCGAGGATGAAGTGAGGGAGGAACATCATCAGGAACACGACGGCGAGGACGACTTTTACATAGGTCCCTTCGAAGCGTTCGATGAACTGCTGTGAAGGTGATTTTTCGCTTTGCGCCGATTGCACCAGGTCAATGATTTTTTGGAAAAGGGTTTCGCTGCTCGGTTTGGTCATTTCCACCGTGATGGCACCGTTGATGTTGACCGTTCCCGCGAACACTTCATCTTTTAGTCCTTTTGTGACAGGGACGGCTTCACCGGAAATCGCTGCTTCATCGATGGACGTTGTTCCTTTTACGACAACACCGTCCGTCGGCACCCGTTCACCCGGTTTGATCAGGATGTGATCACCGATTTCAAGACTTGAAACATTGACTTTCTTTTCGCCAGAGCCTGTGATAAGCCATGCTTCTTCCGGTTGGAGCTGCATGAGGGCGGAGATTTCCTTCTGGCTTTTGTTCATCGTATACGTTTCAAGTGCTCCGCTGACGGCGAAGATGAAGATCAGGATCGCACCTTCCGTCCAGTAACCGATGATGGCGGATCCGACAGAGGCAAAAATCATGAGCATCTCAACATTCAGTTCTTTGTTTTCGATGGTTTCTTCGATTCCTTCTTTTGCTTTCGCAAAACCCCCAATGGCAAAGGCAAGGAGGTAGAAGAGGATGCTCATGCTAGATTCATCATGAGATGTCAGCCATCCGAGTAATATGAACACACCGCTGATAAGGGCAGCGATCAATTCGGCATGAGGCTTAATTTTTTCAAGGAAGTGCATGGTGTTTTTCGGTGACCCCATGGATAGTGCTTTGGATTGTGAGCTCATAGGTATTCCTCCTTTTAGTAAATGAAAATGGGGGTTTCTCATTGAGAATAATAATCAACGTCATTACCCCTATAAAACGACGAAAGCTGCCACCAGTGAAAGGTGACAGCAAAACGGCACGTGCTCTTAGCTGAAAGTATATGAAGTTTGTAATTTGTAATGATTATAATCTAATCCTACCACATGTATATGAGGATGGGAAGGGTTTTGTGCTAGTTATTCTGGGTTATTTCTCCACGCCTATTTTGCAGGGAAAAGACAAGGAGGCTTACGAAAATCATCAGCATCATGCAGGCGATCAGGTAGAAGAAGCTTGAGCCTTTGAACCAGTCGATGGTGATGCCGCCGATGAATGGACCGATCATGCTGCCGAAGCTGAAGAAGATCCCGCACATGATGTTTCCGGCAGGAAGTAATTCCTTTGGCAGAAGGTCCGTCATGTAGCTGATGCCGAGGGAAAACGTCGATCCGACGGCCATGCCGGCTAACGTGAAGCAAATGAACAGTCCGATTGTGGACTCAGAAACGATTCCGGCAGCCGAGAAACAAAGGAAGCCGATCATCATGACGATGAGGAGGACATTCTGTCTACCGTATTTATCGCTCAGGATGCCAAGGGGCACCTGTGAGATGATGCTTCCCACTGCAAACGCAGGGAGGAGGATGGCCACGGCTTCAATGGAGAGACCGTTTCGCAGGGCGAATACAGGGAAGTTCCCATTTAATGAAGCTTCCAGGAATCCATAACCGAGAGGCGGCAGCAAGGCGACCCAGGCATATTGAAGGACCTTTCCGAATCGATGGAATGATCCTAGGAACGAGGCGCTGCCGATGTTCTGCTGTTCGGGAAATTCATTTTGCAAGCGAAACACGAACATCCATACCGTCAGGCTCAATAAGGCAGAAATGATGAACGGTAAGGCCTGATGGATCGTGATGAGCTGCGTCATCATCGGGCCGACGGCGAATCCGATCCCAAAGGATACCCCGTAAATGGAGATGTTCCGTCCCCGGCGTTCTTTCGGGGAAAACGACGTGATCCATGTCTGGGTGGCAAAGTGGAGCATGTGATCCCCGACCCCGATGAGAAGGCGAAGGGCGAACCAGAACCAGAAGGACTTCCAGACCGGGAATAGTAAGAGCGAGACGGCGACGATGATTCCGCCGATGATGATCATCGGTTTATAGCCGATTTTCTGCAGTGGTCTTTCCATTAATGGTGAGGCGAGCAGGATTCCGATGTAGAGGGCCGTTGCATTCAACCCGTTCAGGGAAGAGGACAGTCCATCCTGTTCGAAAATGATGGCGATGAGGGGAAGGAGCATTCCCTGTGAGAAACCGGAAATGGCGACGATCCCGACAAGTACCCTGAAACGGAAGGCTAATGTTTGATTCATTTTGTCAAAACTCCCAATCGTAGTAAATATCTTCTTTGATGGTACCCTCAATTTCAATGTTTGGCAATAAGGGGGGAATAGAGTAAAATCAAAACATCTACTAGCATATTAAGGAAGGAATGATGAAGAAATGGAATATAAAATGCAAGAAGGCGGATTTTACAGTGATTTAGGGTTTGGGAAGCTGGAGGTATCGGGTAACGAAGAGTATGGTTTCCGACCATTTCAATTACTGGTGTCATCAGTTGCCGTATGCAGTGGTGGCGTACTGCGTAAAGTACTGGAAAAAATGCGCATCCAGTTTGATGACATCCACATCAAAGCCGACGTCACCCGCAACGAAGACGAAGCCAACCGCGTCGAAGCCATTTCCCTCCACTTTACGATCCGAGGGACGGACCTTGATGAAGCCAAGATCGAGAAAGCCATGAAGCTCACACGCAAGAACTGCTCTATGGTGCAATCGGTGCAGGACAGCATCAAGATTGAAGAAACGTTCGAGTTGGTGGGGTAATGTTATGCAAGGGACGGACCTCTATTTCCAGGTCCTGGCAATAAAGGTCCGTCCCTCAAGAAGTCCCTACAGCTCCTCGGGTTCGCTGCCGGGTTTTGAGTAGTAGAGGATGGTTTTGGGAGTGAGTTTGAGGAGCAGGTATTCGGGATCATCGGGGCTTGCGATCCAGTGTTTGAGCTCCTCTTTCCAGAATTTTGATTTCAGTTCCGGTGAGTCTTCGACGGACGCCTCAGCTTCGATTTCTACATAATGTTCATGATCGGAATCGCGGTCATAGCCGAGGAGGATGTGCACATGAGGGTTCTGTGCAATGTCTTCCGCCTTATGGGCATGTTCGTTGGTTGCCGTGTACAGAGTAAGATCGTCGTGATCAAACATCATAAACCGAGAGTACGGTTTGTTGTCACGGATGGTGGCAAGGGTGCCGATCTTATGATGGGAAAACAATTCTGTTATTTTATCTTTTAAGGTTTGTGCCATGGATATTCCTCCTAATAGGGTTCTATCTATAATGTGTCTAAACAGGCCTGTTTTAACCAAATTTATTATAAAGGATGGGTCCTAAACGTGAATAAAGTATTTACGCTGCTTGTTTTTGCAGGGGTGCCGGTTTCGGTGATCGGTTCCTTGCTTCATTGGCCAAGTGTCATTATGTTCGTCATTTATTGCGTCACGATCATTGCCCTCGCGGCGTTTATGGGAAGGGCGACGGAAAGCCTGGCGGTTGTGTCGGGTCCCCGCATCGGCGGACTTCTGAATGCCACATTCGGGAACGCCGTGGAACTGATCATATCCATTTTTGCGCTGAAGGCCGGTTTGATCGGGGTCGTATTGGCCTCCCTGACCGGGTCCGTCCTTGGGAATCTTCTCCTGGTGGCAGGCTTGTCCTTCTTTGTCGGAGGCGTGAAGTTCAAGCGTCAAAAGTTCAATGTGTTCGATGCACGCCATAACTCAGGGCTCCTCATGTTCGCAATCATCGTGGCCTTCGTGATTCCTGAAGTATTCTCCATGGATATGAATGAAGGGAGGACGATGACCCTTTCCATCGGAATATCGATCATTTTGATCCTCCTTTATCTCTTCGCCCTGTTCTTCAAACTCGTGACGCACCGCGGTGTGTATCAGAGTGAAAACAGCGAAGCGGCCCACGGTCATGATGAGGAACCGGAATGGACGAAGGGGAAAGCGTTACTCATCCTCGCTCTCTCGACTGTTGCCGTCGCTTATGTATCGGAACGCCTTGTCCATACATTTGAAGAAGTAGGGGAAGCATTCGGTTGGAGCGAGCTCTTCATCGGGGTCATCATCGTAGCGATCGTAGGAAATGCGGCGGAGCATGCTTCAGCGGTGATCATGGCGTATAAAAACAAGATGGATATCGCTGTTGAAATCGCCGTAGGGTCCACCCTGCAGGTCGCCATGTTCGTCGCCCCGGTACTCGTGCTGGTTTCATTGTTGTTTGAAAAAAGCATGTCACTCGTGTTTACGTTACCGGAACTTGTGGCAATGGTGTCTGCGGTCCTGCTCACAGTGATCATTTCCAATGATGGGGAAACGAATTGGTTTGAAGGATTGACCCTTCTGGCCGCTTACTTCATCATGGGGATCGGATTTTATTTACTATAGTTGTCATAGTAAGACCCGGTAGGATTTCTGCCGGGTCTTTTTGTGGGAAAATCAATTCCGTGAGAACCGCCTACTCATTCTTGAATAAGATAACAGGAGAGTTTTTGTGCAAAGGAATGAGTAGCATGAGAAAAAAGAAAAAACCGACGAACGGTAAAGTCATTGATTGTAAAATCGATTTACCTCCGAGAGGATGTCCAGGGATTTTTCCTTTCGAAGGATGCACGAATCCAACCATTCAACTGGATGATATCGGCATCATCAGCTGCGAAGGCATCATCAGCGGAAGGGTCCTGTGCGACTATCAGCCCCTTCAGGGTGTGACGGTTACGCTTAACTCTTCATTTGCGGGTCTCGTCTTTGAGGATCCCACACCGGTCACGGACAGCACGGGCCGTTTTTCGACGAGAGTGACCGTGCCCCCCGGAACACCGATTACACCGAATGTCCAGATTACAGCAACGGCTGTCGTGATCGGAAAGACCATCAGTGATACGATTTTTGTCAGGGTGGATTGCATCCTATGTAAAAATCCAGTGCTGACACTCGAGCCGATTCCTTGTCCGGTCGGCTGCAAGGGAACACAGATCAGAGGCAGACTTGTTTGTGACGGCCAGGCAATCAGGAATGCAGCCATATCGTTTATCATCGAATCCGCCTCCAACCGTATTGTCATCACCCCAAATCCCGCGATTACACAGAGTGACGGGAGATACACGGCGACACTGGTTCCTTTTCCCGATGTGGATGAAACGATCCGCATCACGGCCGTGACGAAAATCGGAGGATTAAAGGTCGTTTCGAAGACAAGGGAAGTGGCTGTGCGATGTGTGAAATGTAAGAATCCGGCCATCAAGCTGAACAAGTTGAAGAAGATCGACTGCCGCTCAACCATTTCAGGGAAAGTCACATGTGATGGTGTCCCGCAGGCGAATGTGCCGGTCACATTATCAGGTTCCTCCATCCTGATATTCCAGACACCGAACCCCGTCACGGATGAGAACGGAAGATTTTCATCCCCTGTCACCGTGAAGAAAGGGACACCGTTTCAAACCGCTTCCTATACAGCGACAGCCGTGATCGATGGCAAGACCATCAGTGCCACGGATACCGTCATAGCTGGATGCAAAAAGTGCCGCAAGCCTAAGTTGACCCTTGAAGTACCGTGTGAAACCGTCACGTGCGAAGGCACGAAATTGACGGGAAGGCTGACTTGCGACGGAGCGCCTGTTAAGCATGCCAGAATTTCGTTTACGGTTAAGGCCTCGGAGCCCGATGCAGTGAAAATCGATCCCAACCCGGCGTTTACTGATGAAGAAGGCAGATATGTCACCGAGCTCTGTCCGCGACTGGGAGTCCATGAAACGATCATCATCAAAGCGTCGGCCACAGTGGAAGGTGAGCAGGTCGTCGCGTCCCGGGAGGTCACCATCGATTGTCGATGCAAGCATCCAAAGATTCATATCAAAGAGAACAAAAAGCTGAATTGTAAGGGGATCATTTCAGGCTGTCTTTCATGTGAAGGATTTCCACTGACGAATAAAGAGGTCTCGTTTTCAAGTCCAGTGTTAACCTTTAAGCCAGCGGTTGTCACTACTGATGAAAACGGGGAATTTTCAACCCTTGCCTTCGTTCCTCCTAATACCCCATTCCGGGAGGTCCCATTTACGGCGACGGCTGTGGTAGGTGGAAAAGCGGTTTCGGAAATGGTGTTCGTCTATGCCGGGTGCCTCATATGCGAGAAGCCTAAGCTGACCTTATATGTACCTGAATGTGTAGAATGTGAAGGAGCAGCGATCACCGGGAAATTCACCTGTAATGGAAGGCCCGTCGCCAATGTGGGGATCAAGCTGAACGTCACCCCGGAAGTTGCGACCATCACGCCCGATAAGACCAAAACGAACGCAAAAGGGGAGTATGAAGCAGTGCTTACCCCAGATTCCCATGTATCAGAAAAAGTGGTGGTCCAGGCAACTGCCTTGATCGAGGGGAAGGAAATCATCGTTGAGAAGAAAACAATCAAGATTCATTGCACGTGTCCGCATCCTGAGGACGATGTGGATGAAATGGAACCGATTGACTGCTGTGAAGGCAGCGGGGGCGGAGAGTGTGTCAGCGGTCCTCGGGACGACGGGGAAGTCGAATCGATGCGTCCGCTTCCTGAAAACAAAGCCCATGAAGATGCAACTGGTGATTTCACAGTGACTTCAAATGCAGAAGATGGAAGCTTTCCTGCAGAACCGGAAAACTTCTCAGTCGAATCCAAGGAACATGTGAAGCCCAGTGTATCTCTGAACGTTCCGGTGATTGTAAGCTGCAAGGGAGGGTGCCTCACGGGGAAAGTGCAATGTGATGATATGAAACAGATCGAAGTATACTTCGAAGTATTGGAAGAACATTTGAAAAATATCATCAAACCGAATCCTGCGATCCCCGATGAAGACGGGAATTATTCAGCAGACATCACCCCAAAACACGGTATGACCGAGTGCATCACGATCAGGGCATTCATCTTTTGGAAGGGAAAGAGAATCGTTTCCCATCCGGGTTGCACCATTCTTGCATGTTCTTCGAAAAAAATGGATGACGATTAAAAAAGCCATGGAATCTTAGGAGATTCCATGGCTTTTTTTAGGGAATGCAGAAATGATCGGAAACGCCGATTTGCTTTGTAGGAGAAGCTCGGACGTTCCCGCTTCAATAATGCTAGTATAAAATAAAATGTGAATTTTGTAAATATTCTTTCTAATTAAGTTTTTTGGATAAGCTGCCCCTTCTAGGAAAAACTAACGGCACACCCTTATATGCTTGAAAGGAGTCAAATACATGAACCTAATGCGCACTGCTCTTATGGTCATACTCGCATTTTTCGTTGCAACTACAGGGATTCACGCCCAAACCAGTCCTAAAAAGGAAACGAAGCCAAAAACGGAGAAAGCTCCGGAATCAACCGGGGATTCGAGCGTAAAGATCCCGAACTCAGTATTGAATATCGCCAAGGAAAATACGTATCCAAATTCTACACAGGATCAGCCTTATCTGCAACCGAGCGAATGGAGTCAGGAGCTGATCGAAACCTCCAATGTGAGGATTGAAAACCCGAACCTGATCCGCATGCTGAACGAGTCCACGGTCAATAAAGCACCGACGATCGGACTTCGAGCCACCATCTATCTTGGGGAATGGCCCCTGAATTATGCATCAACGGAAACCTCCCCGAACTGGGAGTATCAAAAGGTCAACACGAATTACTTTGATAACCGCGGAGGGAAATCCAATTATCAAATTCACTACGTCCAGGAAGCACAGAAGGTCGTAAAAGGTGGACTCACGGCAAAGGTTCCCCATGCAGATGATGTGGAGAAAATGATGCTCATCAAAGCCATGGATAAATCCAAATTGCCACTCGCCTTCCAAACCATCGTGGGGGCAGGCACAAAAAAAGATCAAGTGTACAACATCTCCCCTAAACGACTTGGCTATCTATATGCATATGCACCAGCCATCAATGAAAAAGGAAAAGTGACATATGGGGAAGTGTACCTCGTCATGAAAGGAACAAAGCGCTCCATTGTCGTCAAAAACGTGACGTCCCAGGGAGTCGGAGCCTGGATTCCGGTTCAGGATCACGTCCACTTTGGATTCATGGCAAGCGAATCTCCAAGATAAAGGTTTAAGAAAGAGTGAAATCGGGTAAATCCTAATTTCACTCTTTTATTATTTCTGGTAATATGTTATAATAATTAGAATATTCTGAATTAAAAGGAGGGATTACATGGAGTATCTATTACTATTCGGCGGCCTGCTGGTGGCATTCATCACACTTCGCGTATGGTTCGGCGCCAGAAGAGCCAGAATCTATGCAGAACTTAAGAAACAAAAATACAACGTCATGGACCCGGCACTCGAAAAAATCACCACCCCAAACAGAGACCGCAAACCCATAGGATAAAAAACACTTCGGATGTAGATCCGTGGTGTTTTTTTGTGGTTGGAGGGACGGACCTTGGTTTTAGATGGAGAAATGGCGTTGTATAAGGGTTTTGGTGGTGGAATGGAGGGACGGACCTTCAATGGCGGTCACTATTTGGAATGTTAAAGTGTGAAAATGGAACTCCACGCTCCTGGCATTGAATTCGTCAAAAAAAAAAGCCCAAATCCATCACAGATTCGAGCTTTCATCTTCATTTTATCGAGAAATCTTCGCTTCACGCTTCGAAAAGTCTACATCCTTGTAGTACATCGACTTCACGAGTACATTCGGTCCGAGGCAGCGGGCCATGGGACAGTGGCAGTTCAGTTCTTTTGCGAGAGGCTGACCTTTCCACTTTTCGAAAATATCAGGCAGGGTATCTTTAGTGATATTTCCGAGTGGCGGAGTATCACCGAAGTCGGTGACGATGACATCGCCGGTGAAAATATTCACGTTCAGACGGGAACGGCCGTCGGGGTCATTCCTCACGCTCACTTTTTTCGCAGAGTACAGTTCCTTCAGGAAATCCAAGTCTTCCTGTGAAGAACTGCATGGATAAAATGGCAGAGTGCCGAATAGCATCCATACATTCTCATCGCGGAACCTAAGGATATCCCGGATCGCTTCACGTGTTTCTTCCAATGATAGAGTCTCAAGGCTTGATGCAAAGTCCGATGGATACATAGGATGAATTTCGTGACGGCCGCATTTCATTTCATCGACAACCTGGCGATGAATCTTTTCCAGGTACGGCAGGGTGTTTTTATTTAACATGGTTTCTGCCGAGACAAGGACCCCGCGTTCTGAAAGGGCACGGCTGTTTTCGATCATGCGGTCAAACAGCTTCCGGCGCTGCTCCCTCGTTGGCTTCCGTTCCATATTGGCAAATCCTACATCGATGAATTGATCGATCGTTCCCCAGTTATGGGAGATGTGCAGGACATCGAGGTACGGGGCGATCATCAAGTAGCGGTCAAGGTCCAGGGTCAGGTTCGAGTTGATCTGGGTATGTACGCCCCTGGAATGTGCATACTTGAGTAATGGAAGTACATAATTTTCTACGGATTTCTTCGACATCATCGGTTCCCCACCGGTGATACTAAGGGAACGGAGCGTTTTGATATCGTCGAGTTTCCCGAGGATCAGTTCAATGGGCAGGGCACTCGGGTCCTTCGGTGACAATGTATATCCGACGGCGCAGTGCTCGCATCTCATATTGCAGAGGGTTGTGGTGGTGAATTCAATATTGGAGAGCGTAATATCACCATGCTCATCCACATCTAAATAAGCCTCCCAAGGATCATGGTCAATGGACATTTTCTTGGAGAGAGTATCAGTTTTCATTTTGTAAAAGCTCCTTTATGATTCGGTCATCTATCCATTATTGAGAAAGGGTGAGCCCTTGTCAATCGCAAAGTTATTGGTTACCATAGTAAACGTATTGAAAGGAGAGAGAACTCTTGGGTAAAGCTATCAATGATAAAGACTCACAAGTAAGCTATCTGAAACAACGCCTAAACCTGTTTGTCGACGTGCTGGATTCAATCGACCCTGAACAAGCGGACATTGACGATATCGATCGCCTGATCGCCATGATCGATGATATAGAAGTGAAATGCGAACAATTTAAGAAAAGTGAGTAGGAGTCCTGGATGGGGCTCTTATTTTTTTGAGGGACGGACCTTGGGGGGCCGGTTGCGAAATTAGTCGTGTTTTGTAGAACGGTCGATATCCCAACCCCATCCCATGCCCTCCGAATCCACAAGCAGGAATTCCCCACCGAAACGTCAAACTTTAATACAAAACCATCTATTAAAGGAGCGTCACCCCATGATCATCACACCCATCGAAGTGCACCAAAGCGAACAGGCGAAAGAGGTGATCCTCTCCGGATTCCTTGAGCGGTTCGGGTTCATCGATCACACCCTGAACCCTGATATTCATGATATTTCCACAGAGTACGACGGTACGCAGCATCATTTTTTTGTAGGGAAAGAGAATGAGAACATCATCTGCACCGGAGCGATCCGGAAAGAGTCAGAAGACACCTATCAGATTGTACGGATGTCTGTGTTGTCCCCATACAGAAAACGTGGACTCGGCCGCATCATGCTTCAATATCTCGAAGGAAAAGCACACTCCCTCGGTGCACACCGACTCGTTCTCGAAACAAATAAACAGTGGGCGGATGCCATCAAATTTTACCAAAACAACGGGTTCATCTATATGGAAGAAGACGAGGTTTCGTGTTATTTCGAGAAGGAAATTCCATTGTGAAATCCCTTTCAATCTCATTCTTATAGGAGTATAATAATGAATGAAAATTGAGACTGTTTGAGATCTTTAGAGGGGGAGAACGATGAATAAAGAGACATTACAGCAAAGTATGTACGATTTGATTGTGGAAACGTCCACGAATCTGCCGAAGGATGTCAGACGTGCGATCCGCTCGGCGAAAGCCCGTGAGAACGCCGGCACGCGTGCAGCGATGAGCCTGGACACGATTTCAAATAACGTAAAGATGGCGGATGACAATGTATCCCCGATTTGTCAGGATACAGGTCTTCCTACTTTTAAAATAAAAACACCGGTCGGCGTGAATCAGCTCCAGATCAAGGAAGCGATCTATGCGGCCATGGTACAGGCTACAAAGGACGGGAAGCTCCGTCCGAACTCTGTAGATTCTTTGACGGGCGCCAACTCTGGAGACAATCTGGGTCTTGGGACGCCTGTCATCAAGTTCGAACAGTGGGAAAAGGATTATATCGATGCGCGCCTGATTTTAAAGGGCGGCGGTTGTGAAAATAAGAATATCCAGTACAGCCTTCCTTGTGAGCTTGAAGGACTTGGCCGTGCCGGGCGTGACCTTGACGGAATCCGTAAATGCGTGATGCATTCTGTGTATCAGGCACAGGGGCAGGGCTGCAGTGCCGGTTTCATCGGTGTCGGAATCGGTGGAGATCGTTCTTCCGGATATGATCTGGCAAAAGAACAATTATTCCGTTCCGTCGATGACGTGAATCCAAATGCAGATCTTCGTAAGCTGGAAGAGTATGTGATGGACCATGCCAACGAGCTTGGAATCGGTACGATGGGATTCGGCGGGGAAACGACGCTCCTTGGTTGTAAAGTGGGCGTCATGAACCGGATTCCGGCAAGCTTCTTCGTATCCGTTGCGTATAACTGCTGGGCGTTCCGTCGTCTGGGTGTGAAGCTTGATCCGGCAACAGGTGGAGTCGATGAGTGGTTCTATCAGGAAGGCGATAAGATCGACCTGACAGAAGGGTCAGTTGCCGAGCTTGAAACGGCAGCGGCTTCAACAGGTGAACAACCGAATGTGGTGGTCCTGGAAGCACCGATCACGGAAGAAAAAGTCCGTGAACTCAAAGTGGGAGACGTCGTTCACATCAACGGCCGCATGTACACGGGCCGTGACGCGATCCACAAGCATCTGAGCGAAAACGATGCACCGGTTGATCTCGACGGACAAATCATCTATCACTGTGGTCCCGTCATGCTGAAGGATGATGAAGGCAACTGGCACGTGAAAGCGGCCGGCCCGACAACATCCATCCGCGAGGAGCCTTATCAAGGCGATATCATGAAGCGCTTCGGTATCCGTGCCGTCATCGGAAAAGGCGGAATGGGTCCGAAAACCCTTGCCGCTTTGAAGGATCATGGCGGAGTGTACTTGAATGCCATCGGTGGAGCGGCTCAGTACTACGCAGATTGCATCAAAGGTGTAGACGGTGTCGACCTGATGCAGTTCGGTATTCCGGAAGCGATGTGGCACTTGAATGTAGAAGGCTTCACGGCCGTTGTGACGATGGATTCACACGGAAACAGCCTTCATGCGGAAGTCGACAAATCTTCTTTGGAGAAGCTGGCTCAGTTCAAGGAAAAGGTTTTTAAATAAGAAATTGGTACCATCCCGTCCATGCTGCGGGGTGGTTTTTTTATTGGTTATTTATGTTAAAATCAGGATGAAACTTTAACGCGCGTTCATTCGTATATCATACAAACAGGAGTTGGAGGGCGAGTATGATTTTTAATAAATTATTTGGTATGTTGATTCTTACTTTGATGATTCTTTTAACAGGCTGTGCGGCCAATCCTGAAAAAGAAGCGGATATCACGTCCATTGAGGATGTGAGTGTGGATACGTTAAAAGAAAATAGCGGAACCTATGTGGGAGATAACTCGAAGGTACAGGCGATCCTCCAAGAGCTGCCGGGCGCTGAAACAATCAAAGAAATCGATCTTTCCGGTGAAATGGTGAAGGTGACATACGGCTATGAGAAACAAGGGAAGATGTCAGAAAACGATGTGAATGAGTACTGGTTTGACGGCAGCAACGTCAACCGCAAGAACTTTTACTACAACGCTATCTACCTGACGCTCCTTGTACCGAATGCGAAAGAGTATCATTTCACCGTCGACGAATCGATGGTATCCGTCTCCAGGGATAAAATGGTCGCAGGTCTTTCAAAGGAATTCAGCGACTTTCCAAAAGGCGACGCCATCTGGGACAGAAAAACCGTCTCCACCTTCATCGAAGAACACGAAGGCAAACTGACCGAAATGGCAACGAAGTATCAGACGTTTTTTGAGTAGAGGGACGGACCTTAGGTTTTGAATAAGTAAAAGCAACCCAACCAAGCTGTGTTTCGGTCCGGACTCAAATCAAACCCACGCCTAAACACCCATTTCTGGATACTATTAGTACACATGAATCCTTCCACTTCTCAAAAACTAAGGGAAATGCAAGGGAAAGAAGGGTTCAATTTTGCGAAAATCACTAAAAGTGTTGATCATAGCGGCAATCTTAGTATTGCTCATACCGGCAGAGGCTTATGCAGTATCCAATAATCCGATCGGCTGGGGTTTCAAAAAGAGTCAAAATGAGGTGCAGCCGGAAGCAGGCGCTGCCTATGATCAGCTGCTCGATAAGTACGATGCCTTTTATAAAGGCTCACCGGATAAAAAGGTGCTCTACGTCACATTCGATAACGGATACGAAAACGGCTATACAGAAAAGATTCTCAATGTACTGAAGCAGGAAAAAGTCCCTGCCACCTTCTTCGTGACCGGTCACTATTTGCTCAGTGCCGAGGATCTCGTCAAGCGGATGGTGAAAGAGGGACATATCATCGGGAACCATTCGTGGCATCATCCGGACTTCACGGCAAGCTCCGATCAGAAAATCAGGGAAGAGCTCCAAAAAGTGAAGGTGAAGACGAAAGAGTTGACGGGGCAAAAGGAAATGAAATACCTCCGTCCGCCAAGGGGCGTCTTCTCTGAACGTACGCTCCAAATCGCGAAAGAAGAAGGCTACACCCACGTCTTTTGGTCCCTTGCCTTCATCGATTGGAAGACCGATCAGCAAAAAGGGTGGAAGTACTCTTATGACAACATCATGGCCCAGGCGCATCCCGGTGCCATCATCCTCCTGCATTCCGTCTCCAAAGACAACGCAGACGCACTCGAAAAAGCCATCCAGGACCTCAAAAAGCGGGGCTACACATTCAAAAGCCTCGATGAGCATCCGATGATGAAATAATCAGAGGGACGGACCTTCATTCCTAGGACTTGGTCCTAGGAATGAAGGTCCGTCCCTCTTCTGTTTGTGCTATAATACACATACAAGTTTTGTGCGGAAGGGTGAGAACAATGGCAGATAGGAATGTTAAGGTTGATGGTCCGTATGATTTTGACCGTGTGCTGGACAGGCTGGCGCTTGATCCGTTGAATGCAGTGGATCAGGAGAATCGAAGCGTGAAGGTCCCGTATTATCTCGGCGGTGAAAATGGTGAGGTGATCGAGATTCAGGCAACGGGAACAACGGATGAGCCGGAATTCATGATCACGTTTGAAAATGAAGAAAATCTGGAAGCAAAACAAAACCGCATCTCAGACATTTTTCAATGGCAAACCGGTCTCCATGACATGCACTCGCATTTCCTGGAAACCGACCTGAAGCCGATCTTTGAGGAGCATGTCGGAACACCGCTCGTCCTGGAGTTCGATCCCTTCGCTACCATCGTTAAAAGCATCATCCATCAGCAGCTGAATCTGAAGTTCGCCTTTACCCTGACCCATCGATTCGTCACCACATACGGCTGGGAAAAGGATGGAGTCTGGTTCTACCCGTCACCGGAGAAAGTAGCGGGACTCACAGTGGAAGAACTCAGGGAACTCCAGTTCAGTCAGCGAAAAGCGGAGTATGTGATCGGAATTGGACAGAAGGTGTCAACCGGCGAACTCGACCTGAATCAACTGGCGGAACAAACAGACGAAGAGGTCATCAAGGAGCTCACAAAAATCCGCGGCATCGGACCCTGGACAGCACAGAGCTTCCTCCTATTTGGGCTCGGAAGGCCGAATCTTTTCCCGAAAGCGGACATCGGCATCCAAAACGCCATCAAACAATTATTCCAGATGGAACAGAAGCCGACCATGGACGAGCTGGATGAATTCAGCGCAGCCTGGCACCCTTATTTAAGCTATGCATCCCTGTATTTATGGAGAAGTATCGAATAGAACGGACGTGAACCAATGAAAAAACAATATGCAAAAAAGCCACAACATAATGAAGTGAAAATCGAGCTGAAACAGCAGTTTCCTCTGACCATAAAGAAAATCGGCATCAACGGGGAGGGAGTCGGTTTCTTCAAGCGCAAGATTGTCTTCGTACCTGGGGCTCTGGCAGGGGAAGAAGTGGTTGTGGAAGTGACCAAGGTCCACCCGAAATTCACCGAAGCCCGTATCCAAAAGATCCGGAAAAAGTCACCACAGCGTGTGAAAGCGCCATGCCCGGTCTATGAGCTATGCGGAGGCTGTCAGCTTCAGCATCTCTCCTACGAAGGACAGTTAGACGCCAAGCGTGATATCCTCCTTCAATCCCTTGAGCGCCATACAAAGCTCAAGCTTGAAGACATGGATATCCGTCCGACGATCGGCATGGACAACCCGTGGCACTACCGGAACAAAAGCCAGTTCCAGGTCGGGACGCAAAACGGCAAGGCCATTGCAGGCTTGTACAGCATGAATTCCAACAAACTGATCGACATCGATGAGTGCATCGTGCAGCACCCGCTCACGAACAAAGTGACAAACGAAATCAAGCGGATCATCAACGACTTCAACATCCCTGTTTTTGATGATAAAAAGAAAAAGCCGATCCTGAAAACGATCGTGACACGTGTAGGGTTTGAAACAGGGGAAGTTCAGGTCGTCCTTGTGACGTCCGAGAAAAAAATCCCCCGCAAGGAATTGCTGATTTCGGAAATCCAGAAACGCCTTCCGGAAGTCGTTTCCATTGCCCAAAACATCAATCCGCAGAAAACGGCTCTTGTCTTCGGGGACGAAACGATCCATCTGTCTGGAAAAGAAAGCATTGAAGAACGTCTGGAAGAGTTCACCTATGAACTGTCCGCACGGGCATTTTTCCAGCTGAATCCGATCCAGACAAGCAAGCTGTATAACGAAGCAAAGAAAGCGGCAGCCCTTACTGGTGAAGAAAAAGTCGTCGATGCCTACTGTGGAGTCGGAACGATCGGGTTATGGCTTGCAGACGGAGCGAAAGAAATCCGTGGAATGGACGTCATCAAGGAAGGAATCGAGGACGCGAAGAAGAACGCGGAGAAATTCAGAGTCGAGCATGCCGAATACTTCGTCGGCGGTGCCGAAACCCTCATGCCAAAATGGAAGAACGAAGGCTGGCGTCCCGATGTCGTCGTGGTCGATCCGCCTAGGACCGGCTGTGACAACAAGCTTCTGGATACGCTAAAAGAAGTGAAGCCGAAGACATTCGTATATGTATCGTGCAACCCGTCGACGCTTGCGAAGGATATCGATTACTTGAAGAAACAGTACCGGGTGGAATATTTGCAGCCGGTGGATATGTTCCCGCAGACAGCGCATGTGGAGGTTGTCGCGAAGCTGGTTCTGAAATAGATTTTATAATGCAAATCAGGGCATCCCTCAAAAATCGAGGGATGCCCATTTTTGATCATGCAGGCACATCCTCAAGCAGATGTCTGTTCAAATAGTTATACATCTATTAAGATGTCCCTTGAACAACAACAAGGAGGCAAAATCATGAACAGCAAATATAAAGAGTTAGTATCTCCCTATACATTTAAAAACGGGGTCGAATTAAAGAACCGGATCATCATGGCACCGATGACAAATTTTTCATCGGATGAGAAAGGCAATGTCACGGATGCGGAAGTTGCCTATTATGAGAGACGTTCTCAAGATGTCAGCATGGTGATTACGGCCTGCACATACGTAACGCCAGATGGAAAGGGGTTCCCCGGTGAGTTTGGCGGGGATTCCGATGAGATGATTCCAAGCCTAGAACGATTGGCGAAAGGAATCAAGGATCGCGGCGCTAAAGCGGTCCTCCAGATTTTCCACGGAGGTGTACAATGCCCGCCTGATCTGGTTCCAGATGGGGATGTTGTGAGTGCCAGTGACATAATGGGTGAAAATGGAGAAAAGAAAGCGAGAGGCTTATCTGAAACAGAAATCGAGACTATCATCGAAGCTTTCGGTGAGACGACCCGCCGCGCAATTGAAGCAGGCTATGATGGCGTCGAGATTCACGGAGCGAACGGCTACCTCATCCATCAGTTCTTTTCACCGATGACCAATCAGAGACAGGACCGTTTTGGCGGCAGCCTTGAAAATCGCATGACGTTCCCACTAGCCATTGTAGACAAAGTGAAGAGTGTGGTTGCGGAGCATGCAGATCCATCATTCCTCGTTGGATACCGTTTCTCACCTGAGGAGCCGGAAGACAATGGATTCACGATGGGGGATACCCTTACCCTCGTGGATACCCTTGCTGACAAGGATCTTGATTACCTTCATGTATCCCTGTTCGATTTCTTCTCGAAGCCGAGAAAAGGCGTGGAGGATCTCGAGAAAACAAGAATGGATTATCTGTTGGAAACGATCGGTGACCGTACGCCATTGATCGGGGTAGGTTCCATCTACTCTGCAGATGATGCCCATAAAGCGTTCGCATCAGGCGTCCCGTTACTGGCTCTCGGCCGCGAACTCATCATCGATCCTGATTGGCTGAAAAAGATCAAAGAAGGAAAAGAAGATGAAATCGTGACGGAGATCGACAAAGGAAAGCAGGAAGAATTGGTCGTTCCTGATCCGTTATGGAATGCGATCGTGAATACTCCTGGCTGGTTCCCTGGAGTATAATATGAAAAAAACGTCCTGTGATTCGTTCACAGGACGTTTTCTTTTAAACTGAACTTTGCTTAGAGCCTTTATTCCCGGGAGCGAACCATCCTAATAAGGCAATCCCCACTAGAACTCCGTAGAAGATCAAGGTCCATAATGTGCTATGTGGAAAATCATGATCCAGCACACCGATATCCTCATGGGCAAGGGTGATGACCGCAAGCTTCACACCGACCCAGGCGACAATGGCATAAGCTGTCGTTTCCAGTGCCGGGCGTTTTTCCAGAAGCTGAACGAACCAGGTGGCTGCATATTTGATGAGGATCAATCCTGCAATCCCGCCAAGGACGACCACGATGAATTGTCCACCGTCCATGCCGCCGAAGTCTGCAAGGGGAGAGTCAGGCAGGCCAAGGGCAAGAGCCACAGCGGCAAGGATGGAATCAATGGCAAATGCAAGGTCTGCCAGGGCGATCTTCCCGACCGTCGGCCAGAATCCTTTACCGGCCGCTTCTTCTTCCGTTTCTTTCTGGTTCTTCTCATTATCCTTCCCAAACTTCGCTTTAATGACATGTTTAAGTCCCAAATAAAGCAGGTAGGCTGCCCCGACTGCCTGGATCTGCCAGACGTTTGCGATAAAGGAAATCGCAAAGAGCGCCACAAACCGGAAGGCGAATGCCAGGAAAATTCCATATTTAATGGCTTTCTTCTTCTCCTCTTCGGATAAATGTTTTGCAATTACGGCCAGGACAAGGGCGTTATCTGCTGATAATAAACCTTCGAGGCCGATGAGGACTAACAAAGTCCAACCGTATTCCAACCAAATTGATTCCAAGTGCAACTCTCCTATCTATAAGATACAAACCGGATATTTTCACTAAAAATTAGTTCTAAGCTTATCTTACCACTTATTTTCCATCTAATACGAATCTAAAATGGTTTTGCACCATCGGAGGTTTTCATGGTATAGTAAATTTACTAAATATGACAGGAGTGATGGGTGGACGATGAAGAACTAATCTTATTTTCGAGACGTTTGAAATTCCATATTTCAAATTAACCTAAATAGGATTAGTCTGCCCATTTTTATACATGTTATTAGCTATTGATACTTCATAGCTTTCTTTGTGCGCGCAGTGCTAATCCTTCCAGAACCATTGGGAGGATTTTTTTGTTCTCCCTTTTTTGAAGAGAGGGGAAGATGGTATGAGAGAAATGATGAAATTATCGAATATAAGCTATGAAGTGATGGACGGGAAGATTTTTGAAGGGGTGAATGCCGGTGTGCAGGAAGGAGAGGTCATCGGGATCATCGGACATAACGGTGCCGGAAAGTCAACGCTCCTGCAACTTATCGCAGGTGAACGGACGCCAACAGATGGGCAGATTCAATGGCTTCATGATGTAACAATCACCATGGTGGAGCAGGAAACGGAAACCCATTCTTCAGAAGGGCTGGCGCCTTCTGAAAGTAAGCTGCGGGAGAAATGGCAGGTGCCGAAGCATGAATTCGGGCGGTTGAGCGGGGGAGAGAAGCTGAAGGCGAGACTCGCGAAAGGCTTCTCTCAAAAGGCCGACCTCCTGCTATTGGATGAGCCGACGAATCATCTTGATCAAGAAAGTCTGAAATTCCTGACCACACAGATCAGGGACTACAAAGGGACGATTCTTCTCGTTTCCCATGACCGTTATTTCCTGGATGAGGCTGTGACGAAGATCTGGTCCATCGAAGGAAAAAAGCTCATTGAGCATAACGGGAATTATTCCAGTTATATGGAGGTCCGAAAGCAGCGGAGGCTGACGCAGCAGCGGGAGTATGAAAAGCAGCAGAAAATGGTGGAGCGGATCGAGAGCCAGATGAAGGAGCTCACCTCCTGGTCGGAAAAAGCCCACGCCCAGTCCACAAAACAGGAAGGGTACAAAGAACATTACCGCGTCAAAGCAAAACGCATGGACACACAGGTCAAATCCAAGCAAAAGCGTCTGGAGAAGGAACTCCAGAAAGCAAAAGTGACAGAGGTCGAAGAAGAGCATAACGTCCGCTTCAGCATCCAATCCACCCACAAAACAGGAAAACGCTTCCTTGAAGTGAAGAATCTGAAAAAATCCTTTGAGGGACGGACCTTGTTCAAGAACGTCCATTTTACCATCCAGCATGGTGAAAAGGTGGCGGTCACAGGACCGAACGGAAGCGGGAAAACGACACTGCTGAAGGTCATTATGGGAAAAGAAGTGGCAGAAGGGGATGTATGGATGTCGCCGTCTGCCAATATAGGATACCTGACCCAGGAAGTATTCGATCTGCCCCTCGACGAGACACCGGGAGAGCTCTTTCATAAAGAAACATTCGCGGAAAGAGGGAAAGTTCAGACGTTGATGAAGCACCTCGGATTCCAGACGTCTCATTGGCAGGAACCGATCCGGAATATGAGCATGGGGGAACGGGTGAAGATCAAGCTGATGAAATATATCTTGGAGGAAAGGGATGTCTTAATACTGGATGAACCGACGAACCACCTGGATCTCGCTTCACGTGAACAGCTGGAGGAGACCCTTTCCCAGTACAACGGAACTCTGATCATCGTCACCCATGACCGATATTTTCTGGAGAAAACGACGGACATCAAGCTTGTGATTGAAAACGGGACGATTAAGAAGGAGCTGGATGAGCCGGCATCTGTGCGGGATGATAAAGAAGAACAGCGGATGAAACTCGAGACGGAGAGGCAGGAAGTGCTGGGGCGTCTCAGTTTTATGATGCTGGGGGATGAGGGGTATGCTGAACTCGATAGGAAGTTTATTGAATTGACCAGGCAGATTAATGAGTTGAAATGAAGGTAGGCATCCGGCAGAGGCCGGGTGCTTTTTTTTATTACTACGTTCATCTGAAACCCGATGTGAAATTGAACTTTACGACAAGAAAAAGGAAGGAACTCCCAAAAAAGAACTTACATAATTTTTCCAATTTCGTTATACTCATTATAAATGAATGTGATGGGGGATGGGGAAATCGTGCGAATAATGGCTTTTATGTTCCTGGCAGGTTCTTTACTCTTTGCAGGGTGTTCGAATTCAGAACAAGCTGATGCCTACACCGTGAAGGAAGCGACTGACAATGGCGACACGCTGGTCGATGAGGAAGGGGAAGTAACCAATCTGGACAAACTATTGCGTTTTGTAGATGGGGTACAGGAGAAGAAAAAGTCTGAAGTGACGGTATCGAACTTTTTCAACAACCAGGTAAGTGTGAATGAAATAACGTACGATGGAAGTAAAGTGAACTATGTATTAAAAACTGGGACCGGGGAAGAAAAGAGAAGTGCGGTTTGCGAGGGAATTGAAGAAAGGACCGGATTCATCTCATTGCAGGGGTGTGACGGCGAAGAGGATTCCATTGGGATCGTGCAGGTCTCGGAATATAAAATAAATAAGGCGAGGGCTTCGATGAAAGACTGAACGGCAGCATCAAGACCCCTTAGATGAAAAAGGTTACTCGCTCTGAGAGTAACCTTTTAGCTTGTTATAGATTCTAAGTTTATCTTTCCCTTTAAATCGGGGAATCCCATACCATTAAAAGATGCGTGTCGTTTTCAGTTACCCCCTGTATACCATTTGTAAGAATTGGACTGCCCGCGGCAAGAGCTGGTAAAGCCTTCTGTTTTATGAGTATTGTAGCTTTCTCCTTTAAGATACCCTTGTGAAAAGTATCTCTCCTTAATGCTGCCCACGATGACAACTCCGATCATGAACGAAAGGGGAATTAAAACGAATAACCAAACCATCAGCAGAACCTCCTTTTTTAATAGGAAAAGCAGGTGAATTTCCAACTCTTGTCATATCTATTACTATCGTACCATATATGATATGGAAAAATATAGATAATCATTCTGGGTAAGGCATTCCTTTTGTCCTCCGCATACCTCAAGATATTGCCGAATATGATTTTTAACAGGACGGTCCTATCCACCGTTCATCTGGTATATAATGAACCTATAACCATCAGGAGGTACATATGAAACAGCAAAACTATGAAAATCACAGCAAGGTCGATCCTGTATTCCATGTAGGAATCGCACTGTCAGCCCTTGTTACCCTTATTTTGACGATCACGTTTTTCGTGAAGAATGTCGGGGATGAAACGCTGCTTAGCTTTATCGTCCTTCTAGTCGTGATCACGTTGATTCTAGTCGGGGCAAGACTCCGGACATATGCCCTTCAAGTTCAGGACCGGGTGATCCGTACGGAAGAGAATTTCCGTTACTACCGTCTCACAGGGAAGGAACTTGATGGTCGACTATCCCTGAAACAGATCATCGCCCTCAGGTTTGCTCCGGATGAAGAATTCCCGGTGTTGGTCGAACGGACACTGGCGGAAAACTTAACATCCAATGACATTAAAAAAGCTGTGCAGAACTGGCGTGCAGATCATCATCGCGTATAAACAACAAGGATTGGACCGCTCATTCATGGGCGGTTACGTTTTTTTTTTAGAAGGAGGCTCGTTATGCCGAACGAAATCATGGTGGATGTAAAAGATTTAGTGAAAAGATATGGTTCCTTTACGGCGGTGAAGGGAGTCCGTTTTCAGGTGGAGAAGGGGGAAATCTTCGGATTGCTCGGGCCGAACGGGGCCGGGAAGACGACGACGATTGAGATGCTCGTGGGACTCCGGAAGCCAGATGCGGGGACGGCAAGCTTAGCCGGATTTGACGTGAAGAAAGATGTGAATAAAGTGAAGGAAGTGATCGGGGTCCAGCTTCAGTCGACCTCATTGTTTGAACTGCTCAAGGTGGAGGAAATCCTCCATTTGTATGCGAGCTTTTATCCGAAGAATGTGGACATCGATCAACTGATTGAGGACATGCTGCTGACGGAGAAACGGAAGGACCGGATCAAAGGACTTTCCGGCGGACAGAAGCAGCGTCTGGCGATTGCCCTGGCACTGATTCATGATCCGGATATCGTATTTCTCGACGAACCGACGACGGGACTGGATCCCCAGGCAAGAAGGACGCTGTGGGATATTGTGCTGCGACTCAAGGAGCGGGGGAAGACGGTGATCCTGTCGACTCACTATATGGATGAAGCTCATGTGCTCTGCGACCGGATCGGCATCATGGACCAGGGGGAGCTCATCGCCCTCGATACACCTGGGAATCTCGTAAAAACGTTGCAGTCGACAAGCACGATCGAATTCCATCTGGACAATCCTCCTGAACAGGAGTGGTTCATGAAGATGGATGGAGTGGAAGAAGTCGCCATCAAGGATACCTTCGTCCAGCTTTACACCGATGAGCTGCAAAGGGCTTTGACTTCATTGATTACCTTATCGACAGAGCATGATTTGAAAATCGAGGACCTCCAGACGCGTCAGGCGACGTTAGAGGATGTCTTCATTCATATGACAGGAAGGAGGCTGCGGGAATCATGAGAGCATATTGGCAGCTGACACTGGCACAATTGCGGATTTTTGCCCGAAACAAACAAGTATTATTCTTCACCCTACTCTTCCCGGTTATCCTGATGGTGGCCCTCGGTTCATTCGCAGGGGGAGGGGACTCGGTTTCGCTGACGGTGGGGATGATCGACAATGATCAAACCGATGCCTCAAAGGATCTCAAGGACTTATTTTTTAAAAATGATGGAATTGAAACAGCGAAATTTGATAACGTCAAAACGGGGAAAAAAGCCGTGAAAAACGGTGATATCCAGCTTCTGATCACAATCCCGAAAGGATATGGGGAGAAAGTGAAGGACAGGGACAAGGAGTTCTCGATTCCTGTCTACTATAACGAAAAGAACCTGACAACCGCGGAACTTGGACTGACGGTAGTGAACGGGATCATCGATCAATACAGCAAGGACCTCGTCGACTATAAGCCTGTCGTGACGGTCGAGAAAGTCGGGATCGAAGCATTGAACATTCGCTATGTTGACTTCCTTGTTCCCGGGATTGTCGCCATGATGATCATGAGCAACAATATGAACGGGGTGGCGGGTCAAATTTCCGCTTGGCGGGAACGCGGCATCCTCCGCCGTATGCAGGGGACGAGGCTGAAGGCCTCTACCTTCATTGCCGCACAGATCACGGCACGCCTGATGCTGAACGGGACACAGGCGCTTCTTGTCGTACTGATTGCCGATCTCATTTTTGATATCAACGTAGCAGGCTCTTGGCTTGCGATGATTTTCTTCATCATCCTTGGGACCCTGGCGTTCATGTCCCTCGGCTTCATCATTGCGGGTATGGCGAAGAACCCGGAAAGCGCGGGGCCAATCGCAGGCTTTGTGACGTTTCCGATGCTGTTTCTAGGCGGTGTGTTCTTTCCGATCAACAATATGCCGGACATCATCCAGCCCATCGTAAAGGTGCTGCCGATCGCCCATCTCAGTTCCGCGCTGCGGGAGACGATGAATCTCGGGACACCGTTCCTGGAGCTTGGGACGGAGACGCTGATCCTTGGAGCGTGGCTCGTCGGCGGATTTGCTCTGGCTAGTTATGTGTTTAAGTGGGAATAAAAGAAAAAGTCCGATCGGTTCAAACCCGATCGGACTTTTTTCATGCCCTCTTTTCCAAATCCTTTGCCGTCTCACTCATCTCCACGTCGCTACCTTCTTTATAGGTCCCGAACAAGACATCGACAAATGGGGTGGACACCCCGTACCAATAGTTCTCATTCTTATAATGATGGAGGATATGGGTCTTTTTTAGCCAGCGGCCGAATCGGGTCTTCGGCTTCATAGGGCGGTGAGCGACATAATGCTTCCATTCGTATACAAAGAACATGAAGAGAATCCCGGTGGTGAAAGCAAGGGTGAATGACATCGAACCGGTCAGGAAATAAAACAACAAACACAAGACAAAGAGGTTGGGGGCGCTGTACCAGATCGGTAGAAAGAGGAGCTTTAAGTCATTCGGCTTCTTATGATGATCATAGTGCAGGCGTTTGATTAAATTCAGTAAAAAAGGGTTCTTCGGTGACTTGATGTGAAAGAGGAAGCGGTGGGTGAGGTATTCGCTGAACATGTAGGTGACGACCCCGACGGCAAAAAATAATAAGCTGAATAAGGAAAGCTCCATCGTGAACAAAAATCCGAGTACCAAGAGAAATATGCCCACCATGACTAAAATATCAAAGTGTAAAAAGAAATCCCCATACAATCGATTTTTTTTCATCATTCATTGCCTCCATTCATTTTTTGTTTCCATAGACGTATGCTCGTTTCCATCATGTCCCGGACGGTTTGTTCCGCTTGGTGAAAATCCCCGTCCAACATCCATTTTAAAAGTGTGTCGTAATAATCCCGTGAAGCAGTACGATGGATGGATTCGCTGAAATATTTCTCCGCCATCCTGATGTACACATCCTTAAAGCTGTTCAGGATCAAAAGGTAAATCGGATTCGGGGAAAGCATGGCAACCCCATGCTGGATATGCCAGTCGAATTCCGCATACGTTACAGCTGCATCATCCATGTCTTCAAACGGAGTGAAGAGAGAAATGACCTTCAGCTTGTTGTTCTCTAGGGCGTCCCTGAAATATGCAGGGGTAATCGAGACTCGCAGCTCCAGCATATACACGATGAACTCATCCGGGATATCTTCTTCGTGCTGAAGGATCGTCACAATCGTCATCAAGTTCCCCTGCTTCCAGTAATCATTCACGACTGCTGGCATCCCCTTACGGCTCCGGGTCCAGCCATCCCGTTCCAATTTCTGAAGTGCCTCGCGAATGGTGGGGCGCCCCACTTTGTAATGAGAAGCCAGATCTCTTTCTGATTGAAGGGGTTCCTGAATCTTCAGTTTCCCGCCCAGTATGGATCGGGTAATGTCACGGGCGATAAGATCGGAAGAACGTTCTTTCATTGAGTGTACCTCCTGATTGGTAATACCGATTTAAAAGTGTGGTAATACCATTATATGATTCTAGTAGATATATTTGTCAATAAATTCTGAAATTTGACAGCGGTAATTTTTCAGGCACCTTATTCCTTGACTCCAACTAGTTGACCCCCTAAACTATAAAAGAGAATAATTAGTTTAGGGGGTCAACTAGTTGGATAAGCGGTTAATTGAAGCAGTCGAGCTATTCGAGGATGTGATGGTATTCGGAACAGACCGGGTGCTGAAGAATGTAAAGGCTGATGTGTGGCAGGAATATTCTCCTGAACAGATTCAGGTGCTGAAGCTAGTCAATAAGAACGGGCCGCTTGCAGGCGGTGTAATCGCCGAGCTCCAGGGGGTTCATAAAAGTGCGATTTCGAACCGTTTGAAGAGGCTTGAAGAGAAGGGCCTCATCGAAATCGTGAAGGCGGAAGGAGATCAGCGAAGCAAGCTTGTATGCCTCACAGATGATGGGAAGAGGGTCGTAACCGAGTCCGATCAAGCGGTATATGCCTATATTGAAGATTTATTCGCCGATCATGTGAAGGACGAGGAGCTGGATCAATTTCTGACGATGTTCAGGAAAATCAGATCGATTTTGAAATTGGAGGGTGAAAAAGGATGAAATCCATCATCAAATTCAAGTGGCCGGTTACGATCGGTCTTCTTATTGTCACGGTATTATTGTTTGTGATTTCGCCCAACCTCACAAAGCAGGCAGAAGATGCCGGGACGTTCCAGCTCCCTGAAGATGCCGCGTCAAAGAAAGCGATGGAAATGCTGAATGACGCCGGGGCAGGGGAAGAAACGATATCCCTTGTGTATTCACTGGACGAAAAATTGACGGATTCCGCAAAGAAAGGCATTGCGTCAAATGTAGATGAACTGAAAGAGCTTGGAGACCCGGTCAGTTCGGTCCTCGATCCGCTTGAAAGCGAGGAACTGGAAGCCCAGCTCGTCTCAAAAGACAAAAAGACCGTCCTTGTTCCGATCACCGTTGACGGAACACAGGAGGAAGTGGTGGAGCTTGCTGATTCCATTAAATCAGACATCCTGAAAGGCGAGTCATCCGTTTACCTGACGGGGGAAGCCATCATCAATAATGATGTCAACCTTAGCGCACAGGAAGGATTGAAACGAACGGAGATCATTACGGTCGTGCTGATCTTTGCCCTGTTATTAGCCGTTTTCCGTTCGATTGTTACCCCATTGATTCCGTTAGTGGCTGTTGGGATCACCTATTTGCTCAGTCAATCGATCGTTGCATTTTTCATTGATTGGTTTGGATTTCCCGTATCGAACTACACGCAGATTTTCCTTGTGGCCATCCTGTTTGGGATCGGGACGGATTATTGCATCCTGTTATTGAGCCGGTTCAAGGAAGAACTCGGAGCGGGTCAGCCCATCAATGAGGCGATCATCGTAACGTATAAGACCGCGGGACGTACGCTTTACATAAGCGGTCTCGCCGTGTTCATCGGATTCTTCGCCATCGGGTTTGCCGATTTCCCGATCTTTAAATCAGCCGTTGCCGTTGCAGTCGGGATCGCGGTTCTGTTACTGGTATTGAGCACGGTCATGCCGTTCTTTATGGCCACCTTGAAGGAAAAACTGTTCTGGCCATCGAAGAAATCCGTTTCCCACAATGACAGTAAGTTATGGGCGTGGATGGGCAAGCTTTCCGTCAATCGTCCACTGTTGTCCATGGCAGTGGTGGCGGTCATCACGGTTCCACTTTTATTCACATACGACGATGCCCTGTCCTTCAACACGGTGGATGAAATCGGGGACAGCTATGATTCGGTCAAAGGTCTACAGGCAATTGAAGATGGATTCGGTCAAGGGGACTCCCTGCCGGTCCAGGTTCTGCTTTCAAGCGATGAGAAGCTTGTGACCGAGGATACCGTCCCATATGTAGAAAAGCTGAGCCGTGAGCTTCTGAAAGTCGACGGGGTGAAGAGTGTACGTTCCATCACACGTCCTGCCGGGGATGCGATTGAAGAATTCAATGCGGACTATCAGCTTGGAAAGATTGCTGAAGGTGTGAACGGAGCGGCTGATGGTCTCGATCAGGCTGTGAAAGGACTCAGCCAGCAGGCAGCGATGGCCGGGCAGGGTCAGGCACCTCAACAGGGAGCGCCAAATCCACTGGATGGATTGAACCAGATCACAGGTGGATTGAACCAGGCCGGAGATCAGCTTCAGGGGATGAGTGACAGCAAGACCATCCGCGATACTGGGTTATACTTACCACCGGGTACATTGGAAAATAAAGAATTTGCCCAAGTGATTGACCGCTATTCATTTGGGGAAGAAAAAGGGATGAAGCTTGAAGTCATCCTGTCCGATAATCCATATTCACCCGAAGCCATCGACACCGTGGAACGGATCAATGAAACGACGGAACGGGTGATCAAGGATACGCCGCTTGAAGATGCCAAAGTCGCCATCGGAGGGGTCTCAAGCATCAACCGTGACCTTAGCGATATTTCAACGAGTGACTTCACCCAGACGGTGACGATCATGCTCATCAGTTTGTTTGTGGTCCTGGCAATCCTGTTCCGTTCCTTCATCATGCCGCTCTACATGATCGGATCCCTGCTTCTGACGTACTTCACGTCCGTGGCCGTGGCCGAATGGATCTTCGTGGAGGGAATGGGGTATGACGGCATCAGCTGGGCCGTTCCGTTCTTCGGATTCGTCATGCTCGTGGCACTTGGGGTCGACTATTCGATCTTCCTCATGGATCGTTTCCGTGAACAGTCGGCAGGAGGAATGACGGTGACCGACGCCATCAAAGCATCGATGGCGAAGATGGGAACCGTCATCATCACGGCAGCCATCATCCTCGCAGGAACCTTCGGGGCCATGGTGCCGTCCGGGGTACTCAGTCTCGTGCAGATTGCGACAATCGTCATAACCGGACTGCTTCTGTATGGACTGATCGTCCTGCCACTATTGATTCCTGCCATGACCGTTTCATTCGGCAATGGGGTGTGGTGGCCGTTCCAACCTAAGAAGGAAAAGTAGATTGAAAGCAGCCCGTTCTACTATAGAGCGGGCTGACTTTTGAGTTGCAGACTACTTCAGACAAAACCAGCGGAAATAATCTGAATGTTGGTACGATTATTGGTAAAAATTATTTTTCTGAAAAACTAATCAGAATCTCTACTGAAGTGGTCGGGTTTCTCTTTGACATATAAGGGTTCAGAGGGGTGAGGGTACTTTCAAACCTGTATCACCAAGCGTTCATGACACTATTTTCACTTTTGTTTTTTCGTAAAATAGTTTATAATAATCAGATAATACTAGATATTTTACCCTATGAATCATTATAATAGAAGATGGTATGGTTTTTTTTAGACACATGAAGGTGCTGGATTGAAAGCGCCTGCAAATATAGTGGATGAGGAAGGTTATAATGAGCAGCTTACAGAAGAAAACAGATGTTATCTTAATTGGTGCTGGTGTCATGAGTGCGACTTTAGGGGTGATCCTGAAAGAGTTGGCGCCGGAATGGGAAATCACAGTGTTTGAAAAGCTCGCGAAGCCTGGGGAAGAAAGCTCGAACGAATGGAATAATGCCGGAACCGGACATTCTGCACTATGCGAGCTCAACTATACATCCGAAAAGCCTGATGGATCTATAGACATTACGAAAGCAATCAAAGTCAATGAACAGTTCCAACTTTCAAGACAATTCTGGTCTTATCTCGTCAACCGCAATCTGATTGGTCAACCACAGGACTTCATCATGCCGATCCCGCATATGAGCATGGTTCAAGGTGAAGAAAATGTGGCGTTTCTGAAAAAACGTTTGGAAGCGCTGTCAGCAAGTCCGTTGTTTGAAGGCATGGAATTCTCCGATAATCCGGAGAAATTGAAGGAATGGATTCCGCTGATCATGGATGGCCGTGAATCGGATGAACCGATCGCAGCGACGAAGATCGATTCAGGGACGGACGTCAATTTCGGGGCATTGACCCGCAAAATGTTCGACCATTTGAATGATAAAGGCGTCGAGATCAACTACAACCACAGTGTGGAAGATATCAAGCGCAAATCCGACGGGTCATGGGAAGTGAAGGTCCATGATATCGACGGCATCAAAATGGAATATCACACGGCGAAGTTCGTCTTCATCGGCGGCGGTGGCGGAAGTCTTCCGTTACTTCAGAAAACAGGTATCCCTGAGTCGAAGCAGATCGGTGGATTCCCTGTATCAGGTCTCTTCATGGTGTGCAATAACCCTGAAGTGATCGAAAAACATCATGGGAAAGTGTACGGAAAAGCCAAGGTAGGAGCTCCTCCGATGTCGGTTCCGCATCTAGACACCCGTTACATCGATAACAAGAAGTCCCTTCTGTTCGGACCATTTGCCGGGTTCTCCCCGAAGTTCCTGAAGACGGGCTCGAATATGGACTTGATCACATCGGTCAAGCCGAATAACCTTTTCACCATGCTTGCTGCAGGCGTCAAGGAAATGGGATTGACCAAATACTTGATCCAGCAGGTGCTCCTGTCCAATGAAAAACGCATGGAAGAATTACGCGAATTCATCCCGAACGCCAAGAGCGAAGACTGGGATATCGTCGTAGCCGGCCAGCGTGTGCAGGTCATCAAGGACACCGAAGCAGGCAAAGGAACCCTTCAGTTCGGTACAGAAGTGGTCAGCTCCTCTGATGGTTCAATCGCAGCCCTGCTTGGTGCGTCTCCGGGTGCCTCCACAGCCGTTCACGTCATGCTGGAAGTATTGGACAAATGCTTCCCGCAGCACATGAAAGAGTGGGAACCGAAGATCAAGGAAATGATCCCTTCCTATGGAGTGGCATTGGGTGAAAATCCTGAGCTCTTCAGGGAGATTCATACGTCAACTGCGAAGGCGTTGGGTTTGAGGGATAAAGAGGTAGCGTATAGTTAAGTGGATCAATGGAAATGCCCTGTGGAGGTTCGCAGGGTATTTTTTTATCGAAATAATGTTTTAAGGAGAAATGCATCATGATCGTAATTGGAGTTCTAGCACTCATCACCCTTTTCTCCATCGAACTACAGGTGAGGAGAATGAATAAATCAAATGAACGGGTTGTAGAGTTGTTGGAGGAAATGAAGGAAAAGAACATGTAGAAAAGGAAAAGGGGTGCAATCTTGAAATCGAATCTAATCATCGTCGAAGGAATACCAGGGTCAGGCAAGTCGACCACGGCCAACTTTATTAAAGAGCACTTGGAGGAAGAAGGGGTCAAGGTCAAGCTCTTTCAAGAAGGAGACATCAGCCACCCTGCCGATTATGAATCGACCGCCTGTTTAGATGAGGGAAAGTTCAATGCCATTCTTGAAAAATATCCTGAACATCGGGAGAGTATCAAAGAGTATGCCGAGAAGAAAGGCGATCACTATTTTATTTCGCACCGTCATTTTCTTGATACGGACCCTTCTCTTGTTGAATACCTGTCTTCTTATGATGTCTACGGATTGGATTTGGATACGTTCGAAGACGTCTCCTATAACTATTGGAAGGAATTCGTGGAACAAACGGCATTTGGCGATGACGTGTACATATTTGAATGCTGTTTCCTGCAAAATCCGTTTACCAAATTCATCGCCATGCATAATGCGGAACCAGAGAGGCTTGAGAACCATCTAAAGAAAATCAGCTCGTTGATTGCACCATTGAATCCTCTGCTGATTTATTTTTATCAGGAAAACCTGGATCAATCCTTCCGTCATGTATATGAAGAGCGCAGTCAGGAGTGGCGTGAGTTCTTCACGGATTATCATGTGAATCAAGGGTATGGGAAAGAAAATGGGTTGAAGGGATATCAAGGGCTTGTGGAGTTTCTGGAGATGCGCAGGGATTTGGAGTTGCGGATTCTTGAGGGGTTGTCGGTTAGGCATATGCTTATTGAGAATGGAGACCGTGACTGGAAAAGGTATTATGAGAGAATCAGAGAAGCGATATCTATCTTGATTTGATGATAAAGATGGAGGGATCGATCGGTGAATAGGGAACAAATGCTGCATTTTGTGAACAAAACGATGCCAACTAATCAAATTCATAGTGTAGAAACCAATTCAAGCGGTTGGGACAATGACATCCTTATTATAAACAAAGAGTCCGTATTCAGATTTCCAAAGACAAGAGAAATAGCTGCAAAAGTACTAGAGGAAGCCAATTTACTGAAACAATTGGCAGCAAAGAAACCTTTGCTTGAGATCCCCATATATGAGCTCATTCACATGAATGGAAAGTTGGTAGGTGTGAAATATCCTTACATAGAGGGTGTGCCACTTGAAGAATCTATACCCCCAACGCAACAGAGTTTAGTCTTACTCGGTGATTTTCTGACTAAGCTGCATAACTTAAGAAAATCAGATTTGCCGAATCTAAAGGTCAATCACACGAAAGAATATTGGAATGAATTATATATGAAGGTCCAGACCATGGTTTTTCCTCATCTAGGAACCGCGCAGAGAACAGCAGTTCAAGGTTTCTTTGAGGAGTTCCTCAATGATTACGGAGGAGATTCGGTAAACTGTGCCGTTATCCATGGTGATCTAACGACTGCAAATATGTTATTTGAACCTGAAACGGGATTGTTGAGTGGAATCATTGATTTTACGGACGCTCAATGGGGAGAGGCTTCATTTGATTTTGCGGGATTGTATTGGGCTTACGGACCGGACGTTACGAAAGAAGTCTTGTCTTACTATCACGCTGAAAATAAAGAATCTATTTTCAAAAGAGTAGAAGACTTTTATGGATTGCAGCCGATTTTTCACGAACTGATTTATGCAGTAAAAGAAAATCATCATGTAGATTGGAATAAGGCTCTGGACAGGTTCTTGTATTTGCTTTCATTAAGGGGGAAGAAGTAATGTTATTTCAAAATGAATCTCTCCGAGTCCGGGAGATGGAGAGTAAGGATGCTCAACTGTTGGCAAAATGGCTGTCAGATCCAAGGGTGCTAGAGTTTTATGAAGGCAGGGATCAATCCTTTGATTTGAATAAAGTTAAGAAGGTTTTCTTTGATGATGAAGAAGATGAAATAAAGTGCATAGTGGAATTCGGAGAGGCAGAAGTAGGATATATTCAATTTTATGAAGTAGATGATGAGACGAAAAAAGAATATGGATATGGGGATGAAACGATATTTGGGACCGATCAGTTTGTAGGGGAACCGGAGTATTGGAATACAGGGATTGGAACAAAGCTTGTAACAGGTATGGTTGACTTTTTAACCAGAGAAAAGAAAGCAGACTTAATTGTCATGGATCCTCAATCAAGGAATAAGCGGGCGATCAAGTGTTACGAGAAGTGTGGGTTTAAAAAAATGAAAATTCTCCCTGCACGTGAGCTTCATGAAGGGGTATATCAGGATTGTTGGTTGATGGAATATCGTGCATAGGAAACAACAGAAAAATGAGTGAAACCAACAGAACAGGAGACGGCTCAAACAGATGCCGTCTTCATTTGTGTTTTTGCCATTAATTTGAAATAATTACAATATAAGGACCTCACAAAAGGGGGGATACGAGTGAATGATTTGGAAAGCAGGCTAAGTAAAATGAACCTGGAAATTCTGAGTATGGAGGAAATCGGCGGCGCCCATGCGGGAAACATTTATAAAGTCGAAGCTCTAAGTGAAAATGTGAATACGAGAGAGCACTACATATACAAGGAATTTGCTGAGGGACGGGATCAGGAAGTAGAGATTCATAAAAATATAGAAGAAATAATGACATCTTTTAGTAGAGTCGTGAATGTATGGGAGACTTCCCCAAAAGCGATGCTGATGTGGGATTTGGGGTATCCAGTTAAATCCGGGTTTGAAGCATTGCCTATAGCTGAAAAGAAAATTTTGATCAGTGATATTTTAAAAGTATTGGCTTCTCTTCATGGTATGGATACCGCTCAGGACAAGCTTCCTGTCCACCAGTTAAACACTAAATGGAAGGATTGGTGCTTAGATCAGCTGGGCAAGTTAAGCTCAAGAAAATCGTGGAGCAGTCCAGAATGGGAGATAACAATCCAGGAAGTGTATGAGCGACTGGATATCCCTCATTATCAAACGAAATGTCCATCCGTCATAACCCACGGGGACCCCCATTTGGAAAATGTCTTTTATAAGGATAATGAGATCTGGCTGATCGATTGGGAATGGGCAGCCATAGGGTCTCCATTAAGGGACGTGACGATCTTTATGCAGGATATATATGACGATGATCTGATTTCCTATGTCCCTGAATACTACCTGCAATGTATGAGGGACCGGGGGATCCCTCTAGATAATGACGATTTTAGGAGTGATCTGAGCTATCTCTACATAGACCATTTGACGATGATGCTTGCCTGGGAAGTGGAGAAGTATTTTCAGGGACATCTGACCGAAAAGAGGATTCGCGGAATCATAGAGTGGAAGATTGGGGAGATTGAACGGGTAAGAAAAGAGTTAGAGAAGAAGGGGTTGAATGAATGGATATGAATAAAAAGCCAAAAGTAATGGTGCTCGGAACATTCCATATGCGCTACACACCCGATCTGCAGAGGGTGGAGCTCGAGGATGTTTTGATGAATGATAGACAAGAGGAAATCAAGCAAGTCGTCAACAGTTTGAAAGAGTTCAAGCCTACTAAAATAGCATTGGAAGTCGAGAAGGAGAAGGATGAATCTCTTAATGAGGAGTATCAAAAGTATTTGAACGATCATTTGTCGTTAGAGGTAGATGAGATTCATCAGTTTGGATTCAGGACCGCAGCCGAATTGGGACATGAGCGACTATATGCCATCGACTGGATGGAGAGTGTCGGCAACATGGGATTGGGACAGGTCATGGAGTGGGCAAAGGAAGAGCAGCCGGAAATGTATGAGTACATTAATGAAACATACCGTCCGAAGCTTCACTTAAACATCGATCCCCCCGATATTTATGAAATGGTCAAGAAAAGCAATTCAGAATCGAGGATCAAGCTCGACCACGAAATGTATATGGCAGTCGCCCGTATCGGCAAGGAGACGAATTATGTTGGGATCGATTGGGTGAGATGGTGGTATCAACGGAATTTAATCATATACTCGAACCTCGCTGAGATTACCTCTTCACCTGATGACCGGACTCTGTTGATCATAGGGGCGGGGCATGTTCACTTAGTGACTCAGTTTTTGGAGGAGAGCGGATTGGTGGGAGTGGTTTCTCCTAATGGTTATATGCGCTAGTTGAAAATAAAAAAGAGGTGAAACGGATGAATGATCAAGGCAATAAACACTTCATGCTAGAAAAGGTCAGGGATGGAATCTATGCCGCTATTTCAAAACCAGGTGGCGGGGCAGTTGCCAATGCAGGGTTCGTAAATTTAGGCGATGGAGTAATCGTGTTTGATACGTTTAACACGCAGCAGGCGTCAAAAGCGTTGAGAGATGTAGCCGAAAGAATCACGAATCAGAATGTCACGTGGGTTGTGAATAGCCATTATCACGGAGATCATATCCGCGGCAATCAAACGTTTAAGGACATTTCTATTCTTTCAAGCGAGACCACCTTAGAAAAAATGAAGGAAATCCACCCTTCCAGAATAGAGAAACAGAAAGCAGACATCGACGGACTCACTCAATATATAGAATCTCTTGAAAAGCAGCTTGATGAATCCGGGGAAGCAACCCTTCAAGATCAAGTGAGCTTTTTACATGAAATGAAACGGTCGTTACCTGAACTGGAGTTGACTCTGCCCAATGAAACATTTTTGGAAGAGAAGACTATACAGGGAACAACGAGAAGCGCAAAACTATTTACGTTGGGAGGGGGGCATTCCTTTTGTGATAGCATGCTTTACCTTCCGGAAGAGAAAGTAATATTTATGGGGGACTTGGTATTTGTTCAATGTCATCCGACGTTCTTTGATGAAACCGATCCAAGAAAATGGATGGATATTTTACGAGAATTAAAGCAGCTGGATATTGAAACAGTCATTCCTGGACATGGCGATATTGGGACGAAAGAGGACATTGATACAATGATTCTTTATTTGAAACACCTCTTATCCGTTCAACATAAAGAAAGTGCCGAGATTCCTCCTCTTTATAAAGATTGGTCGTCTCCAGAGGTATACTTTCAAAATATAAAAAGTATGAAAAGCAAAAAGGGGACTTCCGTACATGAATAGAGAAATGTTGATACCGATTAAAAACTTCAAACTATACGCCAAACTAACAGGTAAGAAAAACAATAAACCGACGGTGGTGATGGATGCCGGCTACGGGGATTATTCAAAAGCCTGGGATCCAGTGATTGGGGAGCTGTCAGAAATAACAGAAGTGCTGGTATACGACCGTGCCGGGCTTGGGAAGAGCGGGAAGAGTCCGAACAGGCGGACGAGCCGCGAGATGGTAAAAGAGATGAAGGAACTTCTAAGCATCCTGGACATCAAACCTCCATATCTTTTTGTCGGGCACTCTTTCGGTGGAGTGAATGTGAGTGTATATGCCCATGAATATCCTGAAGAAGTCGCGGGCTTGGTGCTGGTTGACTCAACTCCGGTTGATTATAGGGAACGCTTCCTTCCTACGATGACGAGTGAATTCCAGGAAGCATATCGCAAGCAATTTGTACGAGAAGGAAACTACGAAGAATTTATGGAAAGCCTGGGGCAGTTAAAAGAATATGAAGAGACTTTAAGTATGCCGGTCATAGTACTTTCCGCTGGTAAAAAAGATCATTATTCAGAAGCATCCCAGGAATTGTGGAATATCATGCAGAGGGAAATGGCGCTGATTTCTTCTAAGGGTGAATTTGTGCTTGCCGAGAATAGCGCTCATTATATTCAAAGGGATGAACCGCTGGTGGTTATAAAGGCGGTTGAAAAGCTGATAGAACTTCATTCCGACGAAAAAGTTGGAACCATTCCTACTATGAATACGTAAAGTAAGAAACCCCACGGAGGTGCAACCATGTACGAATACGCATACGTCCAAACCAGTCTGGGCGGATTTTTCACCGAGCCGAAACACAGGGAGATCATCGAGGAGTATGCCGCTGATGGGTGGCGACTGGTCCAGGTGCTTCCACTCAGGTATAACGGAAACGGAAAACCGACGGATTATGAAATCATTTTTGAAAGACCAGTGTCTTAAAAAAGCGGATTTCTCACTTAGAGAGATCCGCTTTTTATTAGGGTGAAATTTTCGAATTGATGGATTTGATCGCTTGATTTAGTTCCCTCAGATCGACCTCTCCTGATTGGGTATCTTTCAGATGGTACTTTTGTTTTAGGTTGATGATTCTTTTTACGCTTTCATCGATGCGCTCCTCTGAGATTTCTCCATTTTTAACGGCTGTTTTCAGTGCTTCCATAGCTGCTACGGCTTTAGGAGCATCGTGGGCGATGAGGATCAGGTCGCTGCCGGCTTTGACGGATAGCACCGCAGCTTCTCCCATTCCGTAATTGTCCGCCACGGCTTTCATGGTCATATCATCGGTGATGACGACACCCTTGTAGTTCAGTTTCTTTCGTAAAAGGTCCGTCACGATGGCCTCCGATAGTGATGAAGGATAGGTGTCATCGAGTTCGGGAAGCAGGATATGTGCGACCATGATGAGATCGGCTCCGTCATCGATGGCACGCTTGAATGGAATCAACTCCAGGGACTCGAGTTCTTGCAGGCTTTTGTTGACTACGGGAAGCTCCAGATGTGAATCGACGGATGTGTCTCCGTGGCCAGGGAAGTGTTTGATCGATGACAGGATATTTTGGGATTGAATCCCTTTCATCGTCTGGATCCCCAGTTCGCTGACGATATCAGGGTCCGGGCTGAAGGAGCGGTCGCCGATGATCGGATTATCCGGATTGCTGTTCACGTCAAGGACAGGTGCGAAGTCCAGATTGAAGCCGAACTCTTTCAGTCCTTTACCGAGAATGGTGCCGATCTCATAGGAAACGTCGGGCTCGTTCGCGTTCCCGATTTTTTGATTGGTAGGGAAGTGCACGAGTCCTCCGGGGAGTCGCGTTACATTCCCACCTTCCTCATCGACGCTCAACAGGAGAGGAAGGGGATTATCGGCGTTTGCTTCTTTTAGTTGATTCAGAAATTGGACGGTTTGCTCCGGTTCCTTCAAATGGTCCGAGAAAAAGATGAATCCGCCGACCTTGTGCTTCTGAATCAGATTCTTCGTCGGCTCATCCATTTGAGTTCCATTAACGCCGGCTACGAGCATCTGACCGATTTTTTCATCAAGGGTCATGTCTGAGATCAGGGAGCCGGCGTCACCCTCTCGATTTTTGCCCCCGATCGGATTGATGGCGAAATAGGATAGAATGAATACAAGAATCATGACGATTAAAAGGGAATAACCAATCTTATTTTTCGACATATCGTTTGTTCCTTTCAATGTTGGATACTTGGTATCATTCTGTTCGTATCTGGTGTGCCGTAAACGGGAAAATAGAAAAAGACCCGGTGAGATCGGGTCTTTTGAACGATTGGAAGGACATATTCGTGTTTTTTGGAAGATCACTTTTGCGGCCTAACCACCATCACACTTGAAACACCCACACCACAATCGGGCCAAACACCGAACCTAACAGGGCACTCAACGTCATGGACACGGAACTCATGGAGACGGTCAACTCCCCATATTCCATCGCTTTCGACGTACCGAGGGCGTGGGATGCGCTGCCTAAGGCGATCCCGCGTCCAAGTGAGCTGTGGATGCGGCCCATTTTCAGGATCATCGGTCCGAGGATGACGCCTGAGAATCCGGCGATCATGACGAAGACGACGGTCATGGCGGGGACGCCACCAAGACCGGATGCAATCTGGATAGCAACGGGTGTCGTGATCGATTTCGGCACGATGGAAAGGATCAATTCATGGTCGACGCCGAGAACCCGTGCAAACAGGAGTCCGCTCACCATTCCGGTCAAGAGTCCAGCGAAGACGCCTCCGATGATCGGGAAGCGATACTTCATCAGGATCTTCCGCTGTTTATATAGGGGATAGGCCAAAGCGACGACGGCGGGACCAAGCAGGGAGTGAATCCATTTCCCTCCGATCATGTATTCATCATATGGAATATGCATAGACATCAGCAGTCCGACGATCACAATCGTGGTCGTGAGGACCGGAATCAATACGGGATACGAGAACCGTTGATACACCTTCACCATGGCAAAATAAAGGACGGCGGTGAGGGTGATGATCAGGATTGCGATCAGTGCTTGCTGCATGCTTGTTCCCTTCTTTCAGATCGTTTTTCTAAGTGCTGACTGGCAAAACCGGATACGGCCATGGTCACAACCGTGCTTACAACGACAATGAGAAAGAGCATGGCACCGGTTTCCGATAAAAGAGCGGGGTAGTTCATGACCCCGGTCATGGCCGGGATGAATAACAAAGGCAGGATGGCGAGTAAAAAACTTGCTCCGTCCTCCACGATGATCACGGGGACCACTTTCAACGACAGGCATGCAAGAAGCAGGATCAGGCCGATGATGCTTCCGGGTATTGGAAGGTGGAGGAGATGCTCTACGGCTCCGCCTATAAATGAAAAGGCATAAAGAATGCCGATTTGGATGATGATTCGAATGATTTTCATAACTCAGGACCTCCCGACAGGAAGCCCTTTTTCCCACCTTTCAATGAAAACGCTTTACTTTTCCTGGGATTACTTGTACGATACAACTATATACTTGTATTATACAAGTACCTGCAGTGTTGTCAATGAATCTGTCAGGTTGATTGACGTAAGAAGGAGGGATTCCTATGTCCAAAGAGAACGCAGTTGAACGGATTGAATATGAATTGACCACCCTAATTCGAAAGGCGGTCTTCCGGGATCAGTCTGAGCGGAAAATCGGGATATTGGAGAGGGCAGCATACCTTATGATGAGGCAACTTGATGACCAAGGTCCGTCACGGTTGAAAGAGCTTGCCGGAGCGTTCCAGCTTGATATTTCGACATTGTCAAGACAAGCAGCTGCCCTTGAATCAAAGGGGCTCATCCAGCGGTTTTCAGACCCGAAGGACGGACGCGTTAGCCTATTTGACCTCACTGAGTCGGGGAAGGAAAAGCTTGCACTAGATAGCCACATGAGACTCGAATGGTATGAGGGACTCCTTGAAGGCTGGTCCGAAGAAGAGAAGAGAATGTTCGGGAAACTGTTGGTCCGGATGAACGGTGCGTTTGACGAATAAAATAGGTCCGCTTTCTGTTGTTTTCACACATAGGAAGGCGGATTTTTTTGTCGAAAAATAATCATTGACCTTGGAAATATCTAACAGTAAAATAAAAATTGATCAATCAATCATTTTTGAGCAAAGGAGGGAGAACAACATGTCACGAGAGGAAAAGATGATGAAAAAGAGAGCGGCGATCCTGGGAGCAGCCGTGAAAACATACAGCGAAAACGGATTTGCCGAAACGACCATTTCGGCCATTGCGAAAGAGGCGGGGGTCAGCTTCGGGTCCGTGTTCACATACTTTGCGACAAAGGAAGTGCTCTTTGAAGCGGCGATCCTTGAGCCTCTGGAGGAGATTAAGCCCTATTTCAGTGAAATAGAGGAACGGTACAGTGGGAATCCGATCGAGATGGTCAGGAACATGATCGACTGTCAGCTGGATGTGTTTGCAAGGAATAAGGATTTCCTTCGCCTTTCCCAGCAGGTATTGGCGAGACCGGACAGGTATCCCGTGCTGTTTGCAGAGTTGAGTGCCTTTGTCGATGTGTTTGCAGAACGCATATATCCGGTCATTGAAAGGGGCCAGAAGGAGGGATGCTTCTATGAAGGATCGCCGGTGCTGATGGCTCAATCGTATATTTCCTTATTGAATGGGCTGAGACTGACCTTCATCGATGACCATACGAATCTGATCTGGAGCAATATGAAAATACAGGCCCTGCGGTTATTCGGTCCTGTGACGGAAGGGTGGGAATCTTGATGAGGATACGGGATATTCATCCTAACCTGAAATTACGGCTTGCCATGCAGTTCCTCGGGGGACTTGTGTCCATGGCCGTCATTCCGTTCATGGCCATCTATTTCGCCCAGAAAATCGGGGCAACCCAAACGGGAGTCATCCTTGTGTTGATTGTCATCAGCGGAATCATCGGCGGCTTTATTGGCGGACATATTTCCGATAAGATCGGTCGCAGGAAGATCATGATTTTTGCCGAACTCGGCATCATGGGATCGTACTTCTTCATTGCTCTGTGCAATTCACCTTGGGTCGATTTGCCATATGTTACAGCGGCATTCTTCGTTCTCAACATGTTTGCCGGCGGGATGTTCCAGCCTGCCGCACAGGCGATGATCATCGATGTGACGGATTCGGATTCACGGAAGCTTGTTTTCACTGTCAGCTACTGGCTCGGAAATCTCGCGACGGCCATCGGAGGCATCATCGGTGCGTTTCTATTTAAAGCCTATCTGTTTGAATTATTCCTTGGTATTACAGGAATCACACTCCTGTCCGTCCTGATCACCATTTTCTTCATCTCAGAAACCTACACACCTGAACCCGCAACCAATCAAACCACTTCTTCATCCAACAGGATGGTTCAAAGCTATTCAACCGTTTTAAAAGATAAACTATTCATGATGTATATCTTCGGGGCCGTTTTTATTCTCACCCTGGAACAATCCCTGACCAATTACGTGGGAATTCGCCTTGAGAGGGATATCCCCGAGCAGCAAACTTCTCTCTTAGGCTTTGACTTCACGCTTGACGGTACGAGGATGCTCGGATTTCTGCGGACGGAAAATACGTTGATTGTCGTACTCTTATCCGCGGTCGTCCTAATTCTGTTCAAAAAGTGGAGTGACCGCTGGACGCTTGTGATGGGAATGTTCATTTTTACCCTTTGTTTCAGCGCCTTTGCTTTTACGAATAATATAGTATTCCTTTTTATCCTGGGCTTTGTCGGGACGTTCGGGGAGCTCATGTATGTGCCGATCAAGCAGGCGATGATCGGGGACCTGGCTCCGACCAATGCCCGCAGTACGTATATGGCCTTTTACAGCCTTACCTTTTATGGCGCCATGATCATTGCATCCCTGCTTATCATTGTAGGGGAATGGGTGAGTCCGCTGATGATGGGAGGCATTCTGTTGCTCCTCGGGATGACCGGGACTTTCATGTATCATCTGATCATGAAAACATTGGAAGCAAAAGCAGTGCCGGAAGTCGAAGTGAAGGCATCGGTTTCTTCTTGATAACGAGTGAAGACCCTGATCCCAGGGTCTTCTTTACTTTCTGATGAAAATCGTATGTTTCTCCAACTGGCTCTCTCCATAAGCCTCTGCGATGCCAATCTGCCGGATCGCCGCCTTGTCCACTTTCTTATAAGGCAGCGTCACTTGAAAATCCGTTTCAAAAGGATAATCATCCAACGTCACCTCATGCTCATTCACCCACCTGGCTTTAAGATTTTGATTCCGGGAATGGAAACTTTCCGTATTCTTAAATCCGTCCTTGAACCACGGATGCTCGTTTTCTTTCTCAACCCCCGGCTCGTTCAGGCAAAAATAGAGAGATAGATTGTCTGAAAGTTGAAGGAGCTGGAAGTGCTGGGTAAGCAGTTCTTCATCGAGCTTTGGCAGATGGTTACGGATTTTCTGTTGCCTGTTTGCTTCATCCTGTAAAAATGTCAGGCAGTGCGGATCCTTTGATTTGGCAAAGAATGAACAAAAATGAAGGCTGCATAGGAGGGCCGCATAAAGGTTGACCTCCTCGATTTCATTCAGCCCGATTTGATAGAATGCAAGTTTTGGGAGGAGGGGATAGTCTGAGAAAGTGAAGGGGATCTGCTTCCCGTCGTTCCAGATCGGCGTGTCGTCAAGGCCAATCCAGCTACGATCGTGCTGATGGGATGCGTATACGAAGTCATCGAAAAACTGATCGGAATGTAATAGATTGTGATTGATGTGTTTGATCGTTTCGCCGGATACATAAGCGTGGTCGTGCTGTTTGATCATGATGAAAGAATCGTCGGTTTCTCGGATAATCATAGAATCAACATCCCCTTTTTATGACCATTATAGCAAACTAGACATCTCTTGTTTTGTCAAAAAAAGATCGAAAGCGGCATGGGCTTTCGATCTTTGGATGTTAATGGTGCTGACTGTGATTTCCACTCTCAGCAGGAGCGTGATCATTCAAGGCTTCGACGTCTGCTTTGGAGAGTTCACCGACGGCAAAGGGCAATGTCGGCATGATGGTGGAGCCGTTGTTTCCTGCATGGACTTTGATGTAATAAAGTCCGTCTTCCGTCAGGTCCTTTTTAAATGTGTAAATGCCGTCTCCAGCATTCTCGGTTTCTTCCATCCCATCATGGAAGGATCCGTCGCCTTTCCAGATTTCCACATGAACAAAGTCGGCATCATCCACTGTTTTGCCGTCTTGTGTGAGCTCGATCTTGATCGGGTCACCGCTTCCGGAAAATTCGTCCGGCATCGTAATATCAGCCTGGAGTGGCGATTCCTGCTGGTACAATTCTGCAGCATCTTCCTTCGGGGCGCAGGCACCTAGTAGCGTGCACAGGAAAAGGATACTCAAATATTTAAAGGTTGTTTTCATATCGCATTGTCCTTTCTTATGCCGCACCGAAGAATTTTTTCGTAGCAGGGATTTTTTTGATCAATAACCGGTCAAGAAGCAGGATGACAATCAGGGAAGCCCCGACGAGTGGAAACAGGATCCCGAGTGCAATCATGACGAGCAGGAAGTACTTCAGCTTCAGGATGCCTTGTGATTTGGGTGCACCCATTTCTTTTTTCGGTTTCCGTTTCAGCCACAGATAGAATCCGCTGATAGCGACCAGCATAATGCCAAGGCAGATGAGCAGGCTGAACAGCTGATTGATGAATCCGAACTGTGTGCCTGTGTGAAGGGTGATCCCCATGGCGACGATTTTCCCGCCGATCCCGTAGTTGTCGAAACGGTAATCAGCAAGGACCGCTCCTGTGTACTGATCAAGGTGCATCGTGACCTCATTTTGTGCTTTGGCGGGGAAGGCGGATAGAGTATAGACCCCTTTTTCATCCTGAGGGATGTAGACGGTGTAACTCGGATCGATTCCTTCTCGTTTTGCTATCGATACCACATCATTCATGGATAATGGCGTGTACCCTTCAAGGGCTGATACGGGAACCTCCAAGTTTTCCGCGGCCCAAGGGACGTCGGCGATTTCCTTTGTTTTCACGACGGACTGAGGTGCTTCCCCTGTCCAGATAGAAGGAGGATAACCGGCCCCAGCGTTCGTCATGAGATTCTGGAAATTGGTTCCCCAAAATCCGGACCAAGGCAGTCCCGTCATGATCAGAAACAGCATTCCTGCTGTGACCCAGAACGCAGGGACAGCGTGAAGATCCCTTCTGAAGATCTTCTTTCCTTTATTCAAGCGAGGCAGGAACACACCCGAGAGCTTGTCTTTCTTACGGGGAAACCATAGGAATAATCCCGTGACAATCAGGACGATAGCCCAGCAGGCGACAAGTTCGACAATGCGGTCGCCGAGGGTACCCGCCATCAGCTCTCCGTGGATTTCTTCGACTTTATTCATGATCCGGTCTTCAGGCTTCAATTCACCCAGTGACTTACCTGTGTAGGGATTCAAGAAGACAGTAGCAGAGCCGTCTTCTGTACTGATGCCAATTTCACTGGAACGGTCGGCGCTCTCCCCGGGGCGGAAGCTTGTCACCTGTGCATCGGGGTGAAGCGTTTTCACTTTCTCGATGAGTTCAGTGGCTTGAAGCTTCTCCCCTTCTGGATTGACTTCGTAATACTTTTGATAGAGATTCTGTTCGATCTGGGGCTTGAACAGGTAAATCGACCCCGTCACAGCGAGGATCAGCAGAAACGGGGCAATGATGAGGCCCGCATAGAAATGCCATCTCCAAATCGTTTGATATGATTTTTTATCCATCGTTTTTTCCTCTTTTCCTAGTCGTGGCAGCAGCCCGATCCTTGCATGTCATTTGAAATCGCCGTGATGGCTTGTGGAAGCGTGCAAATTTTACCCCCGAATCCGGTCTGAAATTGTTCGGCCTGCTTCCTCGACTCAAAGGAAATGACCTGTGGCTGACAGCAGTTCAGGTTCAGATCCGCATCAATCAGGTATGTGGCGGTTTTTCCGCTGATCGTCATATCCGTCAGGAAGTCACGACAGAGGATCTGCATCACATCCTCCTTGATGTCTTCATAACGAAGTAATCCACAGTGCGGACAGCAGGTTTGTTCGATGGTGTGATCCTTCTTGATGAGTTGAACCGATCTTCTTGAAGTGGTCGGTTTCAGGCAATATACACAGGAGTCAGATGGGATACCCTCGGGTTCCATGGCAGAAATACCGTTTGAAGTCTTGTGGACTTTGTTCGCTTCCATCAATGGCTTCAAGTCCCGGTAGACCGTCATTTCCGAAACCTCGAGGCGGGTGCTGATGTCTGATACACGCAGTGTTCCCTCTTCTTTTAGCCAGGTTAAAATCTGTTGTTGTCGATCAATTGGCAGCATAATACCCTTCCTTTCTTCTCTGTTTACTAGATTCATAATAGTTAAGCTTCAACCTTTGTTCAATAATATTGGTGTGAAAAAAAGTGAAGAAATGTTGAAGTGTAACATAAACGACAAAGAAACTTTTGAATTTCCTCACAAATGATTTATATGAAGAATACGTAATGGTAGAGGGATTGGATCATAAAGGTTTATTATTCGCCGATTTATTTCTGTTTGTTTTTGTTAATCTCCTGTGATTTTATGTGTCAGAAAGCAAGTATACTAGAATGAACCGTATGTTTAAAAATATAAAAAAAGGTTTTCTTCTCTGAACATCGAAATCATTATAATGAAAGATAGTATATAGGAGGTATGAACAATGGGAAGAATGGTACATTTCGAAGTGCATGTGGATGATATGGAACGGGCCAAGACGTTTTACGGGGAAGTATTCGGCTGGAAGTTCGAGGACTGGAGCGAATATGCCGGAATGCCTTATGTGGGGGCTGTGACAGGGGATGAGAATGAGATGGGGATCAATGGTGCCTTGATGCAGCGTCAAAGTCCTCCACCTCAGCCGAATCAGCCGATGAATGGATATTCGTGTACGATGGGCGTCGGAAATTATGATGAAACCGAGAAACTGATTCTTGAGCACGGCGGCAAGGTCGCCATGCCGAAGTATGCTCTGCCGGGAATGGCATGGCAAGGATATTACATAGACACGGAAGGCAATGTGTTCGGGATTCATCAGCCTGATAAGGACGCGAAGTAGAGGATGGGGTGTCTGACCTGAATCGGGGGTCAGGCCCTTTTTTTGTTACATAAGAAGAAATGAGGAATCTACCGTGCTGAAAAAAGTTAGAATTACGAGTGCTGTCATTGTCCTGACACTATCACTCTATGGTTTAATTTCAAATAATAATAGCATCCTTCCTTTTACAATGGCAGGTTTGGCAATCATGATGGTCGTGATGGGAGCGGAAGAACGACAGAAGAACCGGAAATCGTATCGCAGCTATCTGTTTTTTGCTGTGTCTTTATTATTGATCCTGGTGTCCATTGAAGGTTTCATCTACTAATTTCAATTTCATAAAAAGGAGAATGCCACCTGTTTGTGGAATGGAATCAAGTGAAATGTAGGAGGGGGAAGTGAAAGTGGATTATCAATTGGAACAGGTGAATGGCCAAGTATATGTGCTGGCCATATGGGATGCTGAGTGGAATACCTATACGAATGCGTACTTCATTGAGGAAGAAGCAGGTTTGACTGTGATCGATTCGTGTAAAGAGGGTCACCTGGTGTTTCTGCAGCACGCCTTAAACAAAATCGGGAAAACGGCAGACGATGTAAAGCTGATGCTCGTCACACATGGTCATGAGGATCATGTGGGAGGGGCGTCGTTATTTACGAAGGCAAGGAAGGTCATCCATGCTGATGAGACGTTGCCGGCTGACTCTTCCATTAGAGGAGAGCTCCTTGACAGGGGAACGATTGGGGATTTCGACTACAGAAGAGTCGGCTATCATTCTCCGGGTTCTGTGATTTTCTTACATCGACCGACCCGGACACTGTTCACGGGGGATGTTCTCTGTTTCTTTGGAGATCCTCTGTCAGATGGAGGGCTTGTTTCTAAAGGGGATGACCTGAGACAAGCCTGGGTCGAGTATCTTCAGGGTGGCGGGGTTGCGGACCTGCCTGCATTCCTGAACGGTCTTAGGATCATGAAGGAATATGATGCGGATGTACTGTGTACAGGTCATGGAGGCGTGCTGGTGGGGGAAATTGACGTGTTCCTTCAGGAATTAATCATGATTGGGGAAAAGAGTCAGTAGGATAAGAAGGGATGGGCAGTGGGAAACAGGCCAATCCCTTCTTTTTTTCATCAAGTTATCTTTTTCTGGTCATGACCTCTATGAAATCGTTCACGAACATCTGGTAGTCGATTTCCAGATAGATGTTGATATTCTTTTCAGCCGGTTTGGAGCTGACCCTGAAATCAGCGATAGATGTACCTTGGCCGAGGCCTGTGGTCAGTACTTCCACGTCCCTTCTGATGGTTTTCCCCATGTCCGGATTCACCATCAGGGAGAGGGTGACGACATCGTGGAGTGGGGCGCCGTTTATGCCGGGGATGAGTTTCTTATAGGCATCGATATAGTAGGTCATGATGTCATCCAAGATCCGAACGAGGGGGTTACCGTTCATCTGCTGAATGGTTTTGATGTGTTCGAGGGTGACGATGGCCTTGTTGGTGATATTTAAAGGTGCGATGTACAGATTGTCGAGATTTTTGACGACGAGCTCTGATGCAGTCGGATCTCCGTAGAAGTTTGCTTCGGCTGACGGGGTGACGTTTCCCGGTACGAAAAAGGCCCCTCCCATGATATAAAACTCTTTAACGTCTTGGGCAATATTTTCTCCCAGGATGTAAAGGGTGGAGAGAGAGGTATTCCTCCCGACATCCACGATGGTAACGTCTTTATTTTCTTTTATGATGGTGTAGAGTTTAGAGAAATTGGTGAGTTCTCCCGAGAAGTTATCGGGAGGGCGGATCGGACCCAGCCCATCCTTTCCATGGATCTCAGGATAGTAGGTGGGGGTTTTCCCCGAAGACGGACTATTGGAACCACCGATGATGGGAATATCCGTCCTACCGGCAAGATTGAGCAAATAGGCGATATTATCGGTGGCCTGCTTCTTTTCGACATTTCCGTAACTCGATACGATGCCGAGTATGTTAATGTCCGGATTCATGAGGGCGTACATGATGGCGACAGAATCATCTATACCCGGATCGGCAAATAATAGAATATTTTTCATGGGGATTCTCCTCGGCAATCGTTTTTTTAAAACATATCGAGGAAAAAGCAGAATTATTCCATTCGTCGATAAAATGAAACCGTAGCCTCAGCCATTTCCAGGACCTTCTCCTTGAGATCAGCCGGTTCAACGATGTTGACTTGATCGGCGAACCCGATCAGATAGCCTTTTGCCTCTTCTTCCGTATCAAAAGAAAGCGTCACGGGTATCCATTCCGCGCCTCTCCGTTCCCCGACATTAAGGACCCGGGCAAACCGGCCCGTGAAGGTTAGCCTGGATAACACTTGCGGCGCCACCTCGACTTTCACTTCGAAAGAGGGAAGAGTCTTGATAAAGGATGTTGTGGAGGATGACCAGTAATGTGCCAGGTCAAAGCCATCGGGTCTTTGAAATGTCTCGTCCACCTTTTCGGTATGATGAATCCGGGAAACACGGTAGTTACGAATATCCCCGTTTTCCTTGGCTGCGACGAGGTACCACAGATCCCCTTTCGCCACGAGACCCAGTGGTGCCACCACGCGGTCATCGGTTTCTCCATCTGCACGTTCATAGGTGATGACTAATTTGATTTCCTGGAAGATCGCCTCTTTGATCATTTCAAGGGAGGTTGTCTTATCTTTCTGCTTTCGCCAGGAGCTTGTGTCGATGTGGATCCGGTTCCATACGTCTTTCGCATTTTCCCGGTACGTGGACGGGAGGGAGGCGATAAGTTTGTTCCGCGCTTCTTCCGTCGTACGGGTCAGTCCGAGATCGTCCAGGAGATGAAGGGAAGGAGACACGAATAGTGCCCGGATTTCTGATTCCTTCAACCCGGTCAGATCCGTCCGGTAATCTTCAAGGAGCGACCAGCCCCCGTTTTGGCCGCGTTCCGCCACTACGGGAATTCCGGTGCCGCTCAGGGCATCCATGTCCCGGTGGATGGTCCGCTCCGATACCTCCAATTTCTCCGCCAATTCCTTCGCGGTCATTCGGCCGTGTGTTTGTAGTAGTAACAGAATGGATACCAATCTGTCTCCTCTCATATCGATCACCTTTTTCTTCGTTTTTCTATTATTTAATGAAATATGACAAAGGATGTCAAGAATGGAATCGTATAATGGGGTTATCTTACATGTTGAAAGGAATGGTTGGATGAAATCACTCGCAGGAAAAGTAGCACTCGTAACAGGAGGAAGCCGGGGAGCAGGGCGTGCAATCGCCATTGAACTTGGGAAAGCAGGAGCCACGGTTTATGTCACCGGGCGCAGTACGAAAGGGAATTCCACACAGAACTTTCCGGGTACGATTGATGACACGGCAGCCCAGATTGATGAAGCCGGTGGTACAGGGATTGCGGTCCGCTGTGATCATACGGTCGATGCCGAAACGAAAGCAGTCATCGAGCAAATTCGTGAAGAGCAAGGGAAGCTTGATATTCTCATCAATAACGTATGGGGCGCACATGATATCGGTGTGAATCCGGGAGCATTCTGGGAACAGTCTCTTGAGAATTGGGATACGATGTTCACGGCAGGTGTGAGGGCGCAGCTAGCCACCAATCACTTTGCCATCCCTTTGCTTCGGGAAAATAAAGAAGCCTTGATCGTTCATACGACGTTCTGGGATGAAGGGAAGTACACCGGACAGTTCTATTATGATCTGGCGAAAAATGCCCTCGTCCGCATGGCGTATGGACTTTCAGAAGAGCTGAAAGAAGACGGGATAGCGGTCATGGCCGTATCTCCGGGATTCATGAGGACAGAGCTCGTACTTGAACATATGGGTGTAACGGAGGAAAACTGGCAGGAATCCAAAGACTTGAAGGTATCTGAAACCCCTCATTATGTGGGACGTGCCATCACGGCGCTTGCGATGGATCCCGGGGTGATGGAGAAGACTGGACGCGCGTTGAGGGCAGGTGACCTTGCGAAAGAATATGATTTTACGGATGTAGATGGCCGGTATATCCCGCCGTTTACGTTATAGAATGGATGTCCCCTCTCGAAGGGGGCTTTTTCAATTTCTGTTCTTAACCATCCTGTGTGCCGAATAAACTATCCATGATAACCACTTTTCAAAACGAATAGGGGTGGCATGATGTTTTCCGTGACAGAGATGCAGACGTTCGAGTTGTTTTCTGTTCCCCATATCTCGGTGCTTTTGATGTTTGTGGCCATATCATTCTGGCTGGTGTATTTTAGACATTTTCTAAGGAGATATCAATCGGTTTTGAAATGGACGATTTTCTGGATGCTGGTGCTGAGTGAAGTGTCCTGGCATATCTGGCTCGTGTCAACGGGACAATGGGAGCTGGGGGACCTGCCCCTGCAGCTTTGTTCCGTCAGTACGTTCATCGCTATTTATTTATTCTTGAAATCAAACCAGAAGGCCTTTTATCTCCTGTTCTTTATCGGATTTCTTCCTCCAATCTTAAGCATGGTCACACCTGAAATGACGTATCAATTCCCTCATTACCGCTTTTTAAAATACTTCCTCCATCATGCAGCCATTGCGTGGTCCGTCCTTTATTTCATTGTGTATGAGGGCTACCGGGTCCCAAGGAAAGCCATTTGGACCGGCTTCCTTATGGTCAATCTTCTCGCCGTGCCGATCTTTTTCCTGAACATCTTTCTTGATACGAACTTCTTCTACCTGGCCAATCCCACAGAATCGAAAACGATCTTGTCCTTTTTTGGATCGGGGATCATCTATTATATTAATCTGGAAATTGCGGCACTTGTCGTGTTTTTCGTGACGTATGTACCGATGGGGATGCTCGTGAAGAGGGAGAGGGCTAAAGGGTAACCTTTTCCTGTTTTCTTCGTCTAAATTAAAACAGACGGCTCATAAAAAGATAAATGGGTTCATATATCAGAATACAAGCTATCTCGGCATCTGAAATATAGAAAAAATTGCATGGGTTTCGATAAAAGGAGTGAACGTCCTTGAAAAAATGGTTGGCTATCGGCAATATTCTGGCGGTGGTTGGCATTGTCTTCTTTATTATCCAACCTTTCCGTACAGCGCCTCCGACACCAAATGTAACAGCAGGAGAAGTCAGTATCCCGACGACAGAAGGTTCCTATTGCTGGGACGGACTCCTTTCAGGGGGATGTGTGGATAAAGCATATTCAAGTGTAGTGACGATGGCTGGAGAAGAGCAGCCAACCTCCGTGTCCCCAGGTGAGAAGATCACAGTGACATTTAATAAGAAACCTCAAAAGATCGGTGCAGAGAAGTGGGTCGGGGAAGAGCAGGTGGAAAGCGTGAACATGAAGAATCATACGATCGTGGTTCCTGACGAGAAGGGGGTCTATGTCTATCATCTAGTGGCCCATTGGAAGCAGGGGGACGGAAGTTATGTGTTTTCGGTGGAAGTGAAGTGATCAATAAAGGCTCTCACACCCCAAACGGTATGAGAGCCTTCCTTTTTATACCTGAACCTCAAACTGCTTCGAATACAGTCTTGAATAGGGACCATCCTGTTCGAGAAGAGCTTCATGTGTCCCTTCCTCGACAATCCTTCCATCTGACAACACCACGATTCTTCCTGCGTTCCGGATCGTCGATAAACGATGGGCGATGACGAGCGTCGTCCTGCCCCTTGCCAGTAACTCCAAGGATTCCTTGACGATGCTTTCGCTTTCATTATCAAGGGCGCTCGTCGCCTCATCAAGAATGAGAATCGGCGGGTTTTTCAAGAAAACACGGGCAATACTGAGCCGCTGCTTCTGACCGCCTGATAACCGAACGCCGCGCTGACCGATTTCGGAATGATAGCCTTGTGGCAAACGGGTAATGAATTCATCGGCGTTCGCTTGCTTTGCAGCCTTCATCACCTCTTCGTCGGTCGCTTCAGGTTGACCATAGCGGATATTCTCCATGACGGTGCCGGAAAAGAGGTACACATCCTGCTGCACGATCCCGATATTGCTTCTGAGAGAATTCAAGTCCAGGCTTTTCACATTTTCCCCATCTACAAAAACCCCACCCGCAGACACGTCATAAAAACGGGAAATCAGGGAGCTGAGAGTCGTTTTCCCCACTCCCGATGGTCCGACGATCGCGACGTATTCCCCTGGGTGGACTTCCAGAGTTAATTCCTTGAATACAGGCGCTAAGGCAGAATCATAATGAAATGATATGTTCTTCAATGAAATATGTCCCTCAACGCTTGAAAGAGTCTTTGCATTTGGGGCATTCTCGATGTCAGGCTTGATGTTCATGATCTCCATGAATCGCTGAAATCCTGTCACACCTTCTTGAAATTGAGTACTCATATGAGTGAGCCGCTGAATGGGCTCGATCATAAAGCCGATATACAGAAGAAACGTAATCAAGTCGGCCAGGTCAAGGGACGCATTGACAATTTGAATAGACCCGAAGATGACAATGGTGACCGTAATCAGCTGGATGAATGCTTCCGTCCCGTTATAGAAGTACGCCTCTGCACGATAGGTTCCTTTTCGGCTTTCCAAAAACCGTTCATTCTCCACATTGAATTTCCTGATTTCAAGAGATTCATTGGCAAACGACTGAACCACCCGGATGCCTGAAAGGGAATCCTCCACCTGGGCATTGATGTCTCCGATCCGCTCTTTATTATCCGTCAGCGCCCGGTTCAACTTTTTATTGAAATAAAGGGAGAAGAACCCGAGGACCGGAAAGAAACAAAAAACGGTAAGGGTAAGAGGAGCGTTGATCCAGAACAGAATCACAAACGCCCCAAGAAAACGAACCAGATATTTCACATAATCTTCAGGTCCGTGATGATAAAGCTCCGATACCATCAACAGATCATTCGTCACCCGGCTCATCAACCGGCCCGTCTTCTCTTTATCATAAAAACGGAAAGACAGCTTCTGGAGATGAGCGAACAATTCACCTCTCATATCGGTCTCCATCCGTGCACCGATCTCATGCCCCTTGTAATCCACAATGAAATTCCCAACGTTTTGAGCAACGACAAGAACCACCATCACACCGCCGACCCAAAGGACATCCTCAAAAGCCGTAGAAAGACTTCCAGCCAGAACATCCTTCGTCACATAACGGACAAGGAGCGGAAAAACGAGAGTCAGGGAAGACGTGATCAATGCACTGAAAAGCACAACCAAAAAAATCGAACGATACGGCTTGTAATACGAAAGAAATTTTTTCACAGGAAAAGTCATAATATACCCCTTTATGCGTTAGTTCACAAAGCACATATAAGGGGGAAGACCGTCACGTTAAAAAGGCGTTCCACCCTTATATGTTCGTACGGTTACCATCGCAATGTTTCTCATGAAAACAGCCTCCTTTAATTTCGATATATTCATTGTATGATGTGGTTGATTAAAAATAAAGTTAATTTTCTGATAATTAATTGAATCGGAAAACTTGTATCACACGGTATCCAGTTTTAAATCAAGTCAGTATATTAAGGTTGAGGGTGAATGGGGGCATACATATGTAAGATAGAAAACAACATGATTCAAGGGTCTTGTCTTAACCTGGTGACCCCTTATTTCCCTTGCCCAAAACGATGTGAATCACCCATGGAACCCAAGCGAAAACAGACTTTAGATCTTAAGAGAAAGAAGAGAGAAAACAACACCAACAACGTGCGTGTAGCGGGCGCGCGAGGAGGATGGTTTCTATGTTCTGAATGGGGGAACGGAACAATCAAGACTTTAAAGTCCATTCAACCTTCATCCAGAAAATCGATGATTCTACCTTTCGTTTTTTGTGCGGATTCTTTATGATAGTTTGTCGAATAAGGGTCACTGAATCCATGTTTACCTCTAAGTTTCTCAATGTGGATGTTCTTTCGTTCTAATTTCGCAATCACTTCATCCACTTGGAAAGAAGGTTCTTCTTCTGGGAAAAACAACATGGTTGGACACAGTGGTTTGACCTCTAAATAGTTTCGTATCCGTGAACCGTAGTAGCCGATGACACCATCCACCGTTTCATCATCGCTGCATAACCACGCAACCGTCGCCCCTGCACTGAACCCTATGATCACAATTCGCTTGTATTTCTGTCGATAGATTGAGAGAATGCTCTTTATTTTGATAACCGCCTCTTCAAAGCCTATGTCCTTGACGAAAGAACGGTAAGCCATCTCTTCCTGAGAATAATCAAAAGCCGATCCCTTTTCTAAGAGGTCCGGACAGATGACGTCCTTTCCTTGGGATGAGATGAATACGCAGAAGTCTTGTATATGTTGGTTGATTCCATAGATTTCGTGGATCACTATCACTAGCGTACTAGAGTTTTGTTGAAGCTGAATCATGTTATTCCTCCCTTCGTGCTTCTTTTATTTTACTCGTTTTTATCTTTGAACTAAATAAAAAGTAATGGATATGTTTTCCTGTTGAACCTCGTGGGTACTTTGGAAAAAAATGATAGATGGGTCATTTTATGAACATACATAAACCATCTGATAATGGAAAGGAGAACTTCATGAAAAAAGTAGTGTACACGTTGATTGTGATGGTGTTGTTTGTGGCATTAGCTGCCTGCAATTCCAATGAATCTGCAACATCTCAATCTGGTGAAAAGAAAGAACCTGAAAATCAAGAAAAGGTAAAAAAGGATAAAGAGGCGAATGAGGAAACGGTAGAAACAGACAAAGACTATCCACCGGTGCCGACGACATTCTCGGAATCAGCCGAGTATCCAACGATTGGGGAATTTTCCGGTGAGGAGTATGAAAAAGGTTTTACCGGTGAGGATGCCATAAAAAAGAAGCTTGATAGCCTGCCAAAGTTAACGGAGGAGTCTCCTCAAGAGGATATCGAAAAGATGCAGCGGTATGTGTATTCCCTCTTTAAAGAGGATTTGACGAAAGTGGATGTGCCCATCGATCAGTGGAAGTCCATGCAATTTGAAGATCCGAACGGCAAAGAGGGTGAGCTTCAATTGAAGGAGAACTACAATGTTGCCATCCTGTTGGATTCAAGCGGCAGTATGGGGAAGATGGAAAACGGGAAGACACGGATGGACCTTGCGAAGGATGCGATCCAGCAATTTGTGAAGGACCTGCCTGAGAATGCCAATGTTTCACTCAGGGTCTACGGACATGTAGGGACGGGCAGTGATAAGGATAAAAAGGCTTCCTGTTCTAATATTGAAGAGGTCTATCCATTCGGGAATTATGATGAAGGGGAATTCTCAGATGCGCTGAATCAGTTTGAGCCCGCTGGATGGACGCCCATGGCTAAAGCTATCGATGAAGTGAAAGCGGATTTCAAACAATATGACGGAAAGCAAAATACTAATATTATTTACGTAGTCAGTGATGGAGTGGAGACCTGTAACGGTGACCCTGTGAAAGCAGCCAAATCCCTGGCAGATTCCAATATCAGCCCGGTCCTGAATATCATTGGATATCAGGTGGATAATGAGGGGCTAGCTCAGTTGAAGGAAATGGCCCACGCTTCAGGTGGAAATTACATCAATGCCAGAAGTCATGACGATCTGGTAACGGAATTCAAGCAGACAACGGATATGGCAAAGGTTTGGTCGCAGTGGCATGAGGATTCGGTGAAGGCGTTGAATGACTTGCATGCTACTATTAGGGATCAATTAAATGCTTGGTATGAAGTGCAGAGAGATAACAACCAAAGGGAATTCAATAACCTGGAGAATGCGGTCAATTACCTACATGACCAAGAGATTTGGGATGTACGGGTTTATCTGGACACCAACGATTTATACAGAGATAATTATTTGAACATTGGAGACGAATCAAGAGACCAATTCCTTGAACTAAGTGACATCAACACAGATACATTTTTAGAAAAACACGACGAAGTCACCGACCGGTTTTTGGAATCGGATGATTGAGTGAAAATGAAGGTCCGTCTCTCGAGAATGAGGGACGGACCTTCTTCGCATCAAGAACCACCAACATACTTATTACTCCCCGGAAGCTTCTTGATTTCATTCCAGGCTTCAATGGCATCTTCTCTCTTTTTTCCTTTATTGGCCGGATCGGCAAAGAAGTCACGTGTGAATTGATTGTATTCGAATTGAGGGGCGATTTTCTTCTCATAATCCGGGTCTTTCTTCCGTTTGTCTTCTTCGTACCAAGCTTTGATTGCGTCCCGATACGTCTTCCCAGCGTTATTTTTAAAATAGTTTTGGATATAAGTAGAGAAATGAAAACCGGGAATGACAGACTTAAAGAAGGTTCTGACGTTTTGACTGCAACGATGATGGTCACTAATGACGGTATCTAGACTTAACACTTCATGATGATTTGTGTTTCGAATCCCCATTGATTTTCTGATGGGCTTTTTGATTTCGCCTGTTTCCAGGAAAGTGCAAATTCGATCCGATAGCTCTATCTTTGAACCGGAAGTGCTGATTCCGTTAGTGCGGCAGAATGATTGAAGTTCTTCCTTTAACCAATAGTACTCTTCAAACATTTCAATTGGTGTGTCCCTGTTTAAGGTGGGTCTCAATGCTACCAGCTCCTAAAATTTCCATTTACATCCATTTTAGAACAAGTGTTCCTATTTGTCTACTGCCTCGGCCCAAGCAGCATCACACCAACCCCAACGATACATATCCCGGCACCGACCCAATCATACAGATCAGGTGTCTTCTTATCGATTCCCCATCCCCATAGGACGGATAGGACAATGAACACCCCGCCGTAAGCAGCGTAGACACGGCCAAATGAAGGGAAGGACTGGAAGGTGGCGATGACGCCGTAAAGTGCCAGGGCTATCCCACCGGCGACTCCCCAATAGGCGGGTTTTCCTTCCCGAAGCCATAGCCAGATAAGGTAGCCTCCGCCGATTTCCGCGATTCCGGCAAGGATGAATAAAATGATGGCATTTATCATGTGATCACTCCTTACTTTTTTTACGTAATTGAATTATAACGTAAGATCAGCTCGGTAAACATTTGTCTATTTTCCCCAAACCTTCTACAATGAAAAGAACAAGAGATCGTCAAGCATCTCAATACGGAGGTGGAACGGAAATGGACAATACGGAGAAACATTTTTCTGAAGAGAAATTTTGGGATAAGTTGAAAAGGTATGGTGTGAAGGCTGGACATTCCGTCGTTTATACCGCGCTGCTCCTTTATTTTGTCCTGCAAAAGCCCGATGTTCCAAAGAAGTCTAAGATGGTCATTATCGGGGCACTCGGATATTTCATTCTTCCCACGGATTTTATTCCGGACATGGCAGTGGGGGTAGGGTTTACGGATGACCTTGGGGCCTTGGGTCTCGCATTATTGCAGGTATCTATGTATATCGATGATGAAGTGAAAGCGAAGGCCAAGGCGAAGCTGAGTGACTGGTTCGGCGATGATGTGGATACGTCTGAGGTGGATGGGAAGTTGTAGGGATATACGAGTATCATCGGAGTGTGCTTCGATGATGCTTTTTTTGTGAGGAAAATGTATGACCCCATGCACCCTACAAATCTTCAGCTTTCTTCTCCATAGGCTCATACTTTTTCGTGAAATAAAGCGTAAGGATTGCGCCAAGAATGACGATGCCGATACAAATATAAAGTGGAAAGTCCCAGCGTGTATAGAGGACGATAGAAGCTCCAATAAGCGTAATCCATTCAAAGGCTAAAAAGGATTTAAGGTATTTCATCGTGAATGCCCCCTTCATTCCAATTATTGTTAATTAAGAGTATCATATTTTCAGAAAGTAGTGGTGATGGTTTCCATCTAATTTTTTATGATTGCTACTTTTAGTGCTTTAGTTTGGGGAGGATCGGACTCCCGAACGAAATCATACCACACAGATAGACTCTTTCCTTCCTCTATAAGCTTGATGATTTCTTCATCCGGAATAGATACACGAATCGTTTCAGAGTATCTATCCCTTGATTCCCCGGTTAAAGCGAGAGTCATTCCCTTGCTGCGTTTTTCAAGAACCTTCCCATGCAGTATTTTATTGTCGGACATGTTGTCATAAATCAGTTCCTGGTCTTTACATCCCAGAAGCAGGGTGGTTACTAATAGCATCCATAAGCCTTGCATTTTCATTGAATTCACCTCAGTGAATTAGTCGAGACAAGGGAAAGGGATGTTACAGCCTTATTTTTTCAGTATCATCCCAAACAACCATCATTCCCCCTTGAACCTATCGTCATATAAATCCTCATCCCCCTGTGATTCTTTGATTCCATGCTTTTCTTCAAGATATCTTCCGATTACGGAGTTATTAATGCCTTCCCGAACGGCCCGTTCCACTATGATGTAGAAGATAAATAGAAACACGATGAGGATGATGACACTTATGAAAATAATAAAGAGTTCCAGGCTGTTCACCTCCTTATTTTGGTTAGTAAGATCTTTCTGTACATTCCATTGAACAGAAGAGGCTCATCTTCTTTAAGAATGATCGCTTCATGGTTTTGTTCATATAAGTTCTCAAAGTTCACTCCAATGTCTGTGCCCATTACTTTTACAAAGGGTCGGATCATTCTTTTGATCAGAGATATTTTTGGGGGTGAAAACTTGTCAAAAATGATCATGGATCCTTGAGGTTTTAACACCCGGATCATTTCCTTCATGCATCGCTCCGGGTCAGGGACGACGGATAAGATGAGGCTGCCTACCACTGCATCAAAGCTGTTCTCTGCGAAACTCATCTGTTGGGCATCCATTTGGATGAATTCGATCTTGGTATCCTTGAATTTGTCTCTAGCCTTTTGAAGCATATCATTGGAATAGTCGATGGCTGTAATCCAGAATTGAGAGTGATCCAAGAGCTCCAGATCAGCCCCAGTTCCAACGCCGACGAACAGGATTCGTTGTTGGGGATGAAAGGGTGGGTGATGAAAGAGCTTTTGACGGGCTTCAAGGAATTTTCCAGTATTAAAAATCCTGTCGTATACAGGGGACCAGAGTTTATAAATGATTTCGTTCCATCGATTGTTCATTTTATCCTCCATACTAGAGCGTGGTTTCGATGGGTAGGATTAATCGGCCTTACACTGACGAGTTCATCAAGAATGACCAATGGAATCCCTCCCTAGTTATTGAATAACAATATTCCCAACATACTCTGCATTCCCTCTATCCGTTTGAAGGTCGACCTCCAACACATAAGACCCTTTTCCTTTAGGGAATGTGAAGGAACGGTTCTTATCCATATCCAGCTGCAGCTTTTCGTTGCCAAGCCATAAGAATGCACTTAATTCCTCAACTGCAAAGTCTTCGCTGTCAAAAAGAAGATCTACCTGCTGCCCAGATGGAAAAGTGAGTTCCTTCTGTTCCCGTGCGAAGTCTACTACTTCCTTTGTTTCTTTCTCCAATGCTTTGCCGTTTTCTCCCCGCCAATTAATATTGGTTTCGGTTAATTCAACGGAGTCGACGCTGTCTGTTTCCATAAGCGTGACAGTGGGGGGAGTGAAGTCATAGTCTTCTGCGATGCAACCTGTAAGGGCTATGGTGAGGAACAAACAGATGAACGGTTTTACATATCTCATTAGGAAAATCCTTTCGTTTATCAGGTTTTTAATCTAGTTTATCCACCCATTCAACACCATCCCCATATTCATCACCATATGAAAGGTGATTGAAGGATAGATGCTATCTGTCTTCAAGACTACGATGCTGTAAAAAAATCCTCCGAAAGAGAATAGAAGACTGAGGAGGAGCGGAATCCCGATGGAAAGATGTAGGAGTCCGAATCCAATACTTGTCACCGTGACGGCGTAAATGACAGAGGTATTCCGGATCAATGACGACAGCATGACGCCTCTCCAGATGAGTTCTTCCAGCGTAGCGTTCAGGATGGTGAAGCCGACTGCGAATAATAGTAATGAAGTTATCTCACTGGTTGCCGGTGACCAGATGAGGGGAATGAAGATGGTGCTTGATCCCGCAAGTCCGATCAATAAAAAAAGCGGCAATGAAATAGTATGTGAAGGCATGGAGATGCGCTTACTCCAATCCGGTAATCTCATGTAGAAAAGGACCTTTTCCTTTGCTATCCATTGTGAGACGGCTAAGGCCACCAGGATGAATATAAGAAAACTTCTGTTTAAAAGGATGTTGGTTTCTTTTGAAATATCCCATCCATTGATCCTGCCTGTTGCACATTGAAAGGTGAGGAACCCGATAAGGAAGAATAGGAATAAGGAAGCGACGGACCGGTTGTTTTTGGCAGATAAATAGAGAATGAAAAGCCCAAGCATCGGCAGCAGTCCCCATCCGTATGCTCGATACGAAAGAAGGATGATCCCTGAAAAAAACAGGGTGGCAGAGCTTATAAGGAATAGGGTATGCGGTGAACGGGTCATATAGTCCTCCTAGGGCAATCGTTGAAAATAGTTTAGCATAATTTTCCTGTTTTGTATCTGTTCATTTTTCATTATGGTAACATGAAGATAGTTTACATAAGAAAGGGGAATGGACATGTACAAGCATATCATTTGGGACTTTGACGGCACTCTTTTTGATACATATCCCGTGATGGCGGGAGCCTTCAAAGACACGTTGGACAGCCGGGGAATCAAGGAACCGTTAGAGGACATCATCAAACAAATGAAGGTATCGATGACTCACGCTTTGAAATACTATGGTGAAAAATATGGGATCGGGGACGAGTTTATCGCAGCCTACAATGCCCGTAGAAAAGAAATCGAGTTCGATTTGTCCAAGCCCTTTGAAGGAATCGCTGAAATATGTAAGTATATTCATGAATCGGGGCGGTGGAATTACCTGTACACTCACAGAGGCGAATCTTCCATCACCATGCTGGAGAGCTACGGATTGACGGGTTACTTCTCTGATTTCATCACCTCCGAGCACGGATTTGAAAGAAAGCCGAGTCCGAATGCCATTCAGCATCTGATCCGCACACATGATATCGATCCATCAGAAGCAATCATGATCGGAGACCGGGATCTGGATCTCGAATCGGGAAAAAATGCCGGAATCAGTTCCTGCTACTTTGCAGATGAGATGGTAGAAAATCCCCACGCTGATTACGTCGTGACGAGTGTGGAAGAATTGTATAAGATTATTTAAGGATGGAGACCATTGAGGGACGGACCTTGATGGTTCTTTTTTTGTGGGTAATTTTGGTAAAGTGCGCAAATAACAAAATAATGACGCAATACTATTTAGCCCCCTAACTCATTTGGACACCATAATCTAAAAATAATAAGATAGATGTATCAAAGGAGGAGTCCAAATGAGTACACGAAAAGGACCGATGGAAGATGTGAAA